>CAZTMY010000284.1:0-3230 GCA_964614895.1 uncultured Anaerolineales bacterium | reverse complement strand
TCTCGTAAGTGACGACAAGCTGGGTGCTCTGGTCACGTTCCAGGGCAAGATCCATAGTCGCGGGCAAGAGCGAACCTAGCGTCACGGTGGCACCGTCTTGCGTCACGTTCAGATGGTGTATAATCGCATCAGAAGCGAGAGAGAGTCTGATTTCGGTGGGCTGATCGCCATCGTTGCGGATAGTGTAGCGTTGGGTGCCGCACGCAATGGTGCCGGCTTCTGTTGCGCGTAGGGTGACGATGTGGCTGAGGCCAACCAGCTCGATCGAGCCCGGATCCGTCTGCGGGAGCAGCAAAGGCCCGGAGAGTTGCGAGGGACTCTCTGCTATGGCAGCTTGACCGAGTAGCAGCCACACAGCCATAGCCAGGCACGTGGCCACACCTACGACGAGGTGACGCGCGAGCGAGATCGGGATTGAGCGGCCTGTGTGTAGCATGAGGCGATGATAGGGTTGAGGTGGTAGCTGGTCAAGGGGCGTAGACGCGGTCCGGGAGTTGATGGGAGTCGAATCCACCAACGCTGCCTCAGCGACGCTCGCTAACGGCTTTGAAGACCGCACGACTGGCCCGACCGTAACGGGTAGTGCTGTGTGGTTGCCTGCTTGATCCTTGCAGCACAATCAACACGACACGCAGGACATCAGCGCCGGGCACTATATGCGCAGCTCTGAGCGGGTCAACCAGCGCAACAGCTAACGTGAGCGGCCTTGCGAGACATGGGTAGGAGAGCTGACCCTGCAGGTGCCCAAGCTGCGGGAGAGCAGTCGCTTTTCCCCGAGGTTCCGCCGCAAGACGGGGAAGGCCTTGCTGCTGATGTAGGTCCTTCCCTACCGAGCGCTGGGCGCGTATCTACTCCACTAACCCGCTGGGGTTGCTGGGGCGACGTTACTTGGGTCAGGGGTCGATGCGCAAACTGTTCATGCTCAAGGAGCTGTTGCGCGTCACCGCTCCATTGCACTTGGAACCTATCCGCTAGACGGCGATCATCGGCAATGCCCCGCAAGGGTGGCACGCTTCCTACGCCACTTGACGAGACACAGGCGCCGGATTGGTTATGGTCACAATCTTCTCGCGAGCCTTTCCCTGCGGGACGGACTGGGGCAAGATGGTCCAACTCGGACCTTGTGCAGGGGGGCATTTGCCTTGACGCATGCTTCGGTCGGTCCGTATAATGGCTGCACGTGGTGGTGTGGTCTACAGGGGTTTGGGGGCCAGGAGCAGGTCACGGGAGGGCAGTATGACCTTCACAGAGGCTGCGGTCGTGGTTCTAAGGCAGGCAGCAGAGCCGCTGCACTTTCGTGAGATCACGGATCGAGCGATGGAGCAGGATCTAGTCAAAGTGACCGGTAGTACTCCTTGGCATTCGATGAACGGAGCCCTGCGGCGATGGATCCGAAGCGAGGGTGCTGAGGCGCCCATCGTATCGCTCGGAGATGGATACTTTGCGCTTCGCGCTTGGGGGCTTCCTGTGCCGGAAGAGGGACGCGCGTTGGAGAGCGAGGCCGCGGACACCTTTGATTCCGAGGTCCCCGGCGAGGTGACGGTGAATCCCCGGCCAGCCGACACCTCCCTGTTGGGATGGAAGTGGCGCCAGGTCAACGCTCGCGTGCGCCAGCTGGTGGCAGGAGTGCCACGGCATCCGTCGCTTGCCCACGCGTTCATCAGCTTCCGCTCGCTCCTTGTCTGGTCCGTAGCAAGCTTCGTGGCCGGGGTGGGCCTACGGCTTGGCAGACGCTCGCGGTTGCTGGCTGCCGTATCGCAGCAGCTCATTGGCTGGGGAGGCGTGGGGTCGGCCATGTCGCTGCGGGGCATGTACGAGGCGCAACGCTATGATCAGGCTGTTTTCGCGGGCAGCACCAATCGTCGGATGCTAGGCGCGCATGTCAGCGGTTTTCGGCGACTGTTCCGGGGGGTGCTGCTCGGAGGCGTCGTGACAGGCCTTCTGGGCTGGATGCTTCGGCAGGCCAGCGATGACCATCCACGCGTGAAGGGCGCCGGCATCGGCCTCCTCGTCCAGGGGGCGTTTCTTGGGGCCTTGGGGGGTCTGGCGGCATGGATGGATCCCGCCCGAAAGTCAGACGAGAGCCAGGAACGGCCAGCCGACGGAGAACCTGGCCAAGCAACCTAGATCCAGACGGCTAGCCACGGTCGCCGTCGATCTTGGCGGCAGCATGGTTCTTGCCGCAGGCATTGCAGTGATAGTACGGGCCGTAGCGTCCCTGTCGATACTCCATCGCTGCTTCCCCGCACGTGGGGCAGGCGATGTCCACGGGTTTGCCGCTCTTCCGTGTCACTCCCAACTTGGCTAGCGACCAGTTCTTGTCGCATGTCGGGCAGTAGAGATACTCGCCATATCGGCCGCTACGCGCTTCCATGGGCCGCGTGCCACAATCGGGACAGCGACTGGTTCGCGCAAGCTCCTGGATGCGATCGCTCAGAAGCGGTCGCGTATGCTTGCATTCGGGATAGTTCTCACATCCAAGGAATCGCCTGCCGCGCCACTCCACGATTCTCATCCGCCCCCCACAGACCTCGCAGACTTCTTTTACGTAGACGTCTTCTGGTTCCTTGGGTTTCTGTGGATCGCTTAGATCGAGGATATAGCGGCACTCGGGGAATCCCGTGCACCCCAGGAAGCGCCCCGCCTCACTGACCCGCATAGTGAGCGGTTTGCCGCAACGTGGGCAGGTCTTGTCGCGGAACTTCTCAGGTAAGCTGGCCAGCAGGGCCTCAGCTACTGCCTTGGGCATCTGGCGCTTGGCCGCCTCGAGCTGGGGCTCAAAGGCCTCGTAGAAGGCCCCCAGCATCTCTTCGTAGGCGACCTCCCCCCTGGCGATGCCGTCGAGTTGCTCCTCCATGCTTGCGGTGTAGGCAACATCCATGATGTTGGGGAAGGTGGCGATCAAGGCGTCGCAAACGATAAAGCCCATATCGGTGGGCTTTAGCTGCTTGTCCTCCTTGACGACATAGCCCCGATCCTGGACGACGCCGATGATGGAAGCGTAGGTAGAGGGTCGCCCGACGCCATGTTTCTCAAGGGCACGGATGAGGCTCGTCTCGTTATAGCGTGGGGGTGCTTGCGTAAAGTGCTGCTCGGGTAGGAGCTTTACCAACTCTAGGGCATCGCCCTTGGCCAACTGGGGGAGCGAGCGCTCCTGAGCATTCTTGCGATCGCGAGCGTCAGCGTACACGATGGAGTAGCCAGCAAACAGCAGCGACGATCCCGTCGCG
>CAZTMY010000283.1:0-3238 GCA_964614895.1 uncultured Anaerolineales bacterium | reverse complement strand
CTGTGTCGGGTGCGGCCAGGTGTTCATGGAGAGCGAGGAGGTTTGTGGTTGGCGCTAGACGAGAGCAAGCAGATCAAGGTCACCATTCGGAGTGGCTATGGCTATCGCGTTCTGGAGAATCTGAGTCTCCGGATCCTGATGACCAACCACTCACCCAGCTATGCTGCGGCGCCGTGCTAATACCACACTTCTTGACGTAGAACCAAAGAACACGCCAAGTTGACACCTGGGGGGGCATGTGCTAGGATGTAGCTAAGCTGTGAGAGTTCGGTGGGGTGAATGTTGCCTTACGTGCGTGCAGTTTCCGTGAGCCTTTTTGCCAAGCATCATCACCATCGCTAGGTGAGGCGTCGTGCCGCGTTGCTGCGGCACGGTTGGCTCACCGTGGGAGGCTAGTTCAAGGGAGCTAGCCTTTTCTGTTGTCACAGCAAGAGAGTTTTGAATGGAGCAGAGGGCGTGGAAATGAACCTGTCTGGCGCTCTAACTAGACAGACCCCGGTCGGCGTAGCGGACCTCTTTTACGAGCAGGCCGCTGCCAAGACCATGTTGGAGCAGCGCGTTCAGCGTCTCTTTGCGAGATGGGGCTACTCGCGGATCATCCCCCCCACCCTAGAGTTCTTTGACACGCTAGCAACGCAGGCGAGTCCCCAGTTAAGGCAGCAGCTTTACAGGTTCGTTGATCGAACGGGTCAGATGCTCTCGCTACGAGCGGACATGACGGTCCCGATCGCGCGCATCGCGGCCACCAAACTGTACGACCAACCCCGGCCGCTGCGGTTCTACTATGTCGGCAACGTGTTTCGCTATGAGGAGATTCAGGCCGGACGGCATCGGGAATTCTCTCAGGCGGGAGTGGAGCTGCTCGGAGCCGATACAGCCGGTGCTGACGCCGAGATCGTGTCGCTGGCCGTAGAGACGATGCTCGAGCTAGGACTTGCGGATTTTCAGATCAATCTGGGGCATGTGGGCTATCTGCAAGGGATCCTCTCGGAGAGCGGGCTGGATGAGGACGCTAGGGCCCGTGTGGAGCGAGCCGTGGACCAACGGAGTGATGCGCTGATCGCCGAGACGGTATCCGATCTGGGGTTGGCCCCCGACGTAGCGCGTGCCGTTAGGGCAATCCCGCACTTGTGCGGTGATGTCGACGTACTGGAGCGTGCCCGCGAGCTAGCTACGAATACCGCGGCCTGCCTGGCAGTGGATCGCTTGGCAGAGGTGCAGGAGCGCGTTCGGGCCCAAGGGCTGGAGAACCATTTGATCCTAGATCTCGGTGAGATCCGGGCTATGGGGTACTACACCGGGATTGCCTTCCACGGCTATGCCTCTGGACTCGGGTTCCCCGTCTGCGGCGGTGGGCGCTATAACGACCTCGTCGCCAGCTTTGGGGCGGACATGCCAGCGGTGGGGTTCGCTCTGGGCATCGAGCGTGCCATGCTCGTAACAAAGGCCAAGGCACGTGTGGGCGTCGATCTGGTTGTGGGACCTGGGAGCTCGCCGGCGTGCGTCCGACTTGCCGAGCGTGGTCGGAGAGCTGGCCTCGAGGTGCAGGTGGACGTGCTCGATCGGAAGCCGTCAGAGCTGATGGCCTACGCGCGGGCGACGCAGGCCCAACGCGCGGTTTACTGCCAGGGGGATCCTGACTCGGCTGATGATTCTTACTTGCTGCTAGAGGATGAACCGCGCCCGCTAGGTGCCCAGGAACTAGAGAAAGAGCTGGCGTCATGGACCCTCTGACGATCGCTTTGCCCAAGGGACGGATGCAGGAAGCAACATTGGACTTGTTTGCGGCGGTAGGGCTTGGACCTGCACCCGATGCCGCCAACGGGCGCAAGCTCGTCTTCACGGATGCCAACGGCTCGGTACGATACGTCCTTGCCAAGCCTGCAGACGTGCCTACCTACGTGGAGTATGGGGCGGCCGATCTGGGCGTGGTTGGTGAGGATGTGCTACGCGAATCCGGTCGGCATGTCTATGAGCCCCTTCGTCTCGGATTTGGGCGCTGCCGCCTAATGCTCGCAGGGCCGCCCGAAGCCCGTAACCGCAATCTTCGGCTGGACATCGGTTTGCGGGTAGCGTCCAAGTATCCGCGATTGGCGCAAGCATACTGTCTAGAGCAGGGGATCCCGGCGGAGATCATCCCCCTCAACGGATCGGTAGAACTGGCGCCGACAGTTGGGCTGGCGGAGCTGCTGGTGGATCTTGTGGAGACAGGCACCACGCTACGTGAGAATGGTCTGGTAGAGTTGGATCTCATTATGCACTCGCAAGCCGTACTCATCGTCAACCGAGCCAGCCACAAACTACGGTTTGAGACCATCCAGCGCCTGATCTCGGAGATGGCCGAGGTCGTGGCAGCGAGGGAGGGGCAGTGATGACTTCTACGCCGCAGATCCAGATGTTGCAGGGCTTTGAGGCAACGCGTGCCTTTATCGAGGCGCGTGCGCCTCTGGACGAGTACGAGGTCTCCCCTGCGCTGCGCGCCAGCATTGAGCGTCTCTTTGGGGAGGCGCTGACTCCCGACCAAGTGGTGGAGCGAATCCTGCGCGACGTACGGGCTCAGGGCGATGAGGCCGTACGTCGTTACTCGGCCCTCATCGAGCGGACGGAGCTGCACGAGCTACGAGTGCCCGAGGAACGCATCCAGCAGGCATGGGAGCGCACCCCGAAGCAGCTTCGAGAGGCGTTGCGCATCTGCGCTGATCGCATCCGAGCCTTTCACGAGAAGCAGCCCGTCACCTCCTGGCTTGACTGGGATACAACCGGCAGCGCGCTGGGCCAGATGGTCCTCCCGCTGGAACGCGTGGGCATCTATGCGCCCAATGGCCGAGCGCCCTATCCTTCTTCGTTGCTGATGGCCGCTATCCCAGCGCAGGTCGCGGGCGTTCAGGAGGTGGTGGTGGCAACGCCGCCCCGCGATGGCGAGCTCAGTGACGTCATTCTCGCAGCGGCGCACGTTGCGGGGGTGCGAGAGGTGTATCCTTTGGGAGGCGCGGTAGCTATCGGAGCCCTGGCCTACGGGACAGCATCGATCCGTTCAGTGGACAAGATCTTGGGGCCCGGCAACGTGTTCGTCGTGCTAGCAAAGCGGCGCGTCTATGGCGTTGTGGGCATCGACCAACTGCCCGGTCCAACGGAGACCTTGCTGTTGGCCGATGATAGCGCCGATCCGGGATTGGTGGCTGCAGACATGCTGGCCCAGGCGGAGCATGATCCCATGGCGACAGCGATGCTAATCACC
>CAZTMY010000282.1:0-3240 GCA_964614895.1 uncultured Anaerolineales bacterium | reverse complement strand
AGCGGAGCTCGCCGTCGACGTACACCTCGCTATGAATGGGCACGATGAATGGCAGCTCTACGGATGACCCACACGTCTCCACCCCGGCCACGTTTTCCTCGAACCGCAAGGTGCGTCGGAGCCACACCTCGCCGGCCGCACCAGCCCACGTGGCTCCAGGCTGCCTCATCTCCCATGCGCCATCGTCATAGCCCGGCTCTTCTGCGCCGACAGCCTCGCCCTGGTAGAACCGCCAGTTCGGCAACGCCTGTGCCTCCTCGAGCGCCGCCTTGGTGGCACCGATTGCCTCGTTGACCTTCTCAAGCATAGCCCCTCCTGCAGCGGGATCGCCAGCTATGTATTGTAAACGTCCACAAATGGACGGAGTGCACGTAGCGCGATCCTGAGACCGTCATCCCAACGCTCGTCCAGGAACTCCCCATCCTCGTGCTCAACGGCCACATCGCCCTCATACTTTACCTGCTTGAGAGCCGCAAAGATACGCTCCCACGAGAGCTCGCCCAAGCCGGGAAGCACGAATCGCCACCAGCCTCTGCCATGAACGCCAACCTTGGCAAGCTGGACGCGATTGATGACGATGTCCTTGGCATGCATGTGATGGATGCGTGCGCCATAGTCCAGGATGGCCTGCACATAGTCGATCTCCTGCCAAGCCAAGTGTGACGGATCGAATTCAATACCGAGGCTCGGCGAGGGCACCGCATCAAACAGCATATCCCACAGCTCCGGTGTAGTCGCCAGGTTGGTCCACCGGTAGGGCCCGTGCCCAAGAACGCTGCCGGGCCAAGGCTCTAACGCGATACGCACGCCATGGTCGGCGGCATGCTCGGCGATGGGCCCGAATCGCTCTCGGAAGAGAGGCAGGTTCTCGATGACCGTCTTGGTGTTGTCGCGGCCCGTCAGCCCCGACACAACGCCACACCCGAGGGCTTTCGCCAGCGACACGGCACGAGCATAATAGGCGATGGCGTCCTCGGCAGGGGCCTCGATGGCCCCACCATAGATGGCCACAGAGGTGATCGCCACGTCATGCTCCGCCATGGCGTCCTTCAGTGCAGGAAGCTGTTCAAAGGCGGTATCCATACCAAATCCTCCGAGCCACCCGAGGCCAGCTTCCAATGAGTCGTACCCAAGCCTACGAACCCGCGCGATGTTCTCGACACTGAGCGGCATCAAAAAGCCTAGTCGCATGTCTAGTTGCTCCTTGGAGATAGTAATCGCCACATGCGCGATTCTAGCGTCATGCGAGCCTCTGTCAACGCTCGGAACTGTCCACATATATTGAACGCCCCCGGGACTGTGCCCGGGGGCGTGATTGGCTCTAGCCACGTATCTGTTGCGTGCCTACTCAACGTCCTCATCTTCCGCGGCGGCCTCGCCGGCCTCGGCGGCCTCGCCTTCCGCTTCCTCAGCTTCAGCAGCAACACCCAAGAGCTCGAGCTCTTCCTCTTCCTTCTCTTCCATGCGAGGAGCCGCCACATGGATCACTTCTAGATCCGCGTCCGTGAGCACATCCACTTCGGCAGGAATGGGAAGATCGGCGACAGTTATCGAGCTATCGAACCCATCGAGACCACTGATGTCTAGCACGATCTCGGTAGGCATATTGCCAGGAAGGCACTCAACTTCCAGCGTCTCGAGCGTCTGGACAACGGTGCCACCCAGTTCAACCACCGGAGCCACGCCCGTCTGGACAATGGGTACCTCGGTGGACACTTTTTGATCCGCCACAACCGCATAGAAATCCAGATGAAGGATGCCATGTGTGACCGGATCCCGCTGCACGTCACGCACCAGAACCGTCTGAAGATGGTCATCCCCGCTGACATCCAGCGCGATCAACCGGTTGTAGCCGGCTACAGCGACCGTGCGGGCAACCACATCTGCATCAAGCTGCAAGCTTCTCGTGGGAATGGCACGGCCATAGACCACTGCCGGGACCTTGCCCGCCCTACGCAGAGCTCGCGCCGTCTGAGATAGCTCGCGTCGTTCGGCTGCTAGGATAAGAACGTCTGCCATCGCCTCTGAGCCCCCCAAGTACTTGTCCACATCGCAGACGCGCCCGCAAAGCACCGCGATGGTATCTAGCATACAACCTCAACAGTATACCGGCACAACCCAACTGGGTCAAATCCCGCTTGTGGCTGCATACGGCCTCATGTGCCCACGCGAGCCGCTACCATGTTGAGCCAGTCCATAGCGTTCCGCGTGATACGGATCGCTTCCCGGGCTCTCGCATTGCTCGGGTACACTCCACGGTGTACCACGTCATTGCGCAGGGCGAGTAGATCGTAGAACTCGTGCCAGAGGTCACGGTTGTCGCGGCGCAGGCTGTAGCCCGTGTAGGTGCGGAGAAGGCTATCCAGCTTGGAGGCTAGCCCCTTGCCCGCGAGTGTCGCGTCGATCTCCCGATCGCTGCGACCACGTCCCTTCATACGCACTGTCAGCAACGCGGCGGTAGCTGCCTCCAGCGCGCTGTAGCACGTCGCTACCGACTGGCGCGCGAAGCGCTGCGCCAGCGCCCTCTCCGCCTCCAGAAGAAGCTCCTCGGCCAGATTCCCTTCGCCAGAACTGGCCAACTGTTCGCGCAGGCCCGCGTACCATTCGTCATCCCGATCCACCAAATCGAATGATTCGGCCTCGCGAGCTTGGCGTTCGGCCACAACGACTTCCACGGGATCACGCCGAAGCAGAGCCCCCACGTCATCCCGGATGGTGATCTCCACGTCCTCTCGAGCCAAATCGAGCAACTGGTACAGGTGCGCTCGACGTCGAACGGCCGCGATCAGCTTGTTGTACGCCCTCATGGCTACTCGAGCAAACGCCTCCATGCGCCGATCCAGCTCCCGCGCATCAGCCCGCATAACCGAGGCAGGTAGCGGCTTGACCACTGTGGCCATGGAACTCACCGAGCCCAGAGCCGCCACGTTACGACCAAAAATCACCTGCAACAGAAACGGGTGATCGTACCACGTGTAGCTCGTAAAACGATCGTCGAACCGGTCGTGGGGCAAGTTCTGTGCCAGCTCGGGTCGCGAGGTCACTGAGAGGAATGGGTTGAAACATTGCTCTGCCACCCGAACCACTACTCGGGTATGACCAAGCGAGATAGGGTATTCGCCGCCACGCATCCCGAATGGTAGACTAGCGAACGCGACCAGGTGGCTCACACGACCTCCTCACCACGCTGCAAAGCCGCACAGATATCTAGAGAACTCTAATCACGTTTATCCAAACGGG
>CAZTMY010000281.1:0-3258 GCA_964614895.1 uncultured Anaerolineales bacterium | reverse complement strand
CATGCAACTAGCAAAGGAATGCTCGGTAGGGAAGCGGATCCCGGAGACCGATTTGGCCGGGAGCATGAGCATGCTCGATGTCAGCCGTAGGCCGATGGTCGCCTCGGTATCGCCCAATAGCTGAAACAGGGGGCGTTGCTCCCGGAGCGGCCAATCCAGCAGGCTACCAGGGCCCATGACGGCCGTCTTGCCTGGCTGGTAGCGTCTATCGATCGCTCGCATGGTGTAGGCGATGGCGGCCGCGAGAGCCTGCTCCATGATCGCCTCTACCCAGTATTGCTCCAGGATGTCATCCATCGCCGCGTGCCAACGCTCGAGCTCGGTGCCGCAGGTAATGGCGTACGGGAAAATGCGCTCGGCCCTGTCCAGGTTGACGCGGAGGACGCGGCTCGTGAAGGTGATGCCATCGATGACGAGCTGCTGTGGGGCGCGCTCGTCGATGAAAGCCATCCCATAGATGGCCTTGGGGCGGGCGATAGCCTGGGCACGCTCGACCACGTCCAGGAATGCCGGCCGTAGCCGCTCCCGCAGCCGCACTCGCTTTGCTAGAGCGTCTAGGTCGATGGTGTACGGGATGGCATCGAGGATGTGGCGTTCCATGGCTTCCCTCTGTGCGTCTTGCGCTACGTAGCCCTTTGGGGGAGGGTAGTGAGGATCGCTGACCTCGTCAAACGGGCAGAGCGTACGTGGGCGTCTTCGCAGGCGCTCAGGCGCGCGCCTGGATCCGCCTTATTGTTTGGCGGCAGCCGCCCCGGCCACCGCGCCCGACGCCATGGCCCAGTGGAGGTTGTAGCCTCCGCACGGCCCCACCACGTTCAGCACCTCGCCCGCCAGGAACAGACCCGGCGCGAGGCGCGATGCCATCGTCTCCGTATCCACTTCGGCCAACGGGACGCCTCCCGTCGAGAGCTGGCTCTGGCTCAGGGGACGCGTCCCCGTCACTAGCACCCGCAGGTCACGTACCTGCTGACGCAGCCGGGCGACGTCGGCATCGGCCATCGCCCCCAGGCGTTGCTTCGGGGAGAGGCCGGCTAGCCCTAGCAGCACCGGCGGCACCTTGGGCGGCATGAACGCCTCCAGCACTATCGCGGCCGGTGTGTTGCGCTCCCGTCCGCGGGCCAGCAGCTCCTCAAGAGTGGCCCCATGGGACGGCACCAGATCGATGCGTATCTCCAGCGTCTCTCCTTCATGTGCGCTGACGAGATGGGATAGGTCCATGGGGGCAGGTCCGCTGAGGCCGCCTTGGGTGAACATCATGTTGCCGACGGTCTGCCCGAGGAGCTGACCGTCGGCGTAGAGTCTGAGGGCGGCGTCGATGCGAACGCCATGGAGTTTCCGGAGAGTGTCTCTGGGCGGATGCATATCGGTCGTGAGGGGCACGAGGGCTGGCCGGACGGGCAAAATGGTGTGCCCCAGGGCTTTCAGCATGGAGAAACACTCGCCGCGGGAGCCCAGCGCCCCATAGGCCATGCCGCCGGACGCGACGATGAGTCGGCGGTGGATGTCGTGCTTTGGCGAATTGCCGATTTCCAGGGCCCAAGCATTGCCGTGGCGCTCGATTGCCGTCACCTTGGTCAAAAGCCGAAGGTGGACGCCGGCCTGGACAAGCGCCTCTGCGAAGATCTCGGCCACGGCGGCCCCGCTATTGGAGACGGGGTAGGTCCAGCCGTCCCACGTGGCATAGGTGGGGATGCCGACGGCGTCCAGATCGGCCAGGAGTTGTGGGTAACCATAGTGACCCAGCACTCTGGCCAAGGCGGGGGCGTCGTCGGTGGCATAGGCTTCCGGACTGAGGTTGGCGTTGGTGAGATTACAGCGGCCGTTGCCAGCGACGGTGAGCTTGCGCCCAACGATGCGGTTGGTGTCATAGAGGTAGACGGTGGCGCCAAGGGAGGCGGCTTTGAGGGAGGCCATGATCCCCGCCGCCCCCGCTCCGACAACGCCGATGGTCCGCGTTGCCGCCATCACGTGGCCTTTCCCAGCGGCAAGACGATCCGCGCGAACCGCACAGCATCCAACGCACAGGTCATAATGCCCCCGGCATAGCCGGCGCCTTCCCCCAGCAGGTAGAGGCCGCGGGTGGACGTGGACTTCCAGCTCTCATCGCGCAGGAGGCGGATGGGGCTGGACGTGCGGGTCTCGGCGGCGATGAGCAGACCCTCGCTGATGAACCCCGGGATGCGTCGGTCAAAGGCCCTCAATGCACCCCGCAGAGCGTCGCACGCCGCCGGCGGCAGCACGTCATCCATCGACGCGGGGGCGATGCTGGGGCGGTAGCTGCTCTCTGGTACCGAGGAACTGGCGCGATCCGCGACAAAATCGGCGGCCCGCTGTGCCGGGGCGACGTACCCGCCGCCGCCTGCTTGATAGGCGCGGGCTTCGATCTCGCGCTGAAAGGCGACTCCGTCCAGCGGATCGCTCCACCCCAATCGCTCTGGGCGTACCGCGACCACCAGCGCGCTGTTGGAGTGAGGCGCGTTGCGCGCGCGGTAGCTCATGCCATTGGTCACCAGCCGCTGTGGCTCGCTGGCGGCGCAGACGACGTGCCCGCCCGGGCACATGCAAAAGCTGTACACTGCCAGCCCGTCGTGCCGATGGGCCAGATGATAATCGGCGGCCGGGAGCGCTTTGGCTGGCTGGCTCCCGTGCTGGGCGGAATCGATGAACGCCCGCGGGTGCTCGATGCGCAGCCCGATGGCCATCGGCTTGGGCTCCATGGCTACTCCGGCGCGTTGCAGCATGGCATAGGTGTCA
Organism: uncultured Anaerolineales bacterium; assembly: GCA_964614895.1. GTDB lineage: Bacteria > Chloroflexota > Anaerolineae > UBA1429 > UBA1429 > DAIRUQ01. The sequence goes on along the minus strand of CAZTMY010000281.1, from coordinate 504 downwards.
CGGGCGCTGTGCCCGATGGCCAGAATCACCGCCGACGCGGCCACCGTCTCCCGGCCGACGCGCACCCCAATGACCTCGTTGCCGCGCAAGAGGAGGGCATCCATCCGCGCGCCAAAGCGCACCTCGCCGCCAAGGCTTTCGATCTTGGCGCGCAGTCGCGGGACGACCCGGCGCAAGACATCGGTGCCGATGTGAGGCTTGGCCTGGTAGGCGATATCCTCTGGCGCGCCGGCCGCGATCAGCGTCCCCAAGATCTCCTCGTGGAGCGGGTCACGCTTGCCCGTCGTGAGTTTGCCGTCAGAGAATGTCCCCGCCCCGCCCTCTCCGAACTGCATGTTGGACTCGGGATTGAGCTCTCCATCCTGCCAGAGGCGCTCCACGTCAACGGCGCGCTGTGGCACGGGCTGGCCGCGCTCCAGGATCAGCGGGCGGTAGCCCAGTTGCGCGAGATGCAGGGCGCAGAACAGGCCGGCGGGGCCGGCTCCGACGATGACCGGGCGCTCG
>CAZTMY010000280.1:0-3304 GCA_964614895.1 uncultured Anaerolineales bacterium | reverse complement strand
CCGGTGTTCCAAGCGTCGTCGGTGGCGCGCTCGTAAACGGCATCGTCCACGGCGGCCCCGGGGCGCACGCCTGTGAGATGTCCCAGCCCGCGCTCCCATAGCACCGATAGCGCCTGGCCATCCAGAATGACCCCCCCGGCGAGCATGGAGCGTAGCTCATCGTCCGAGAACGCCTCGGCGATGCGCCCGGCCAGCAACGTGCCGCAGGCCGTATCAGGCTCGGTGCAGGTGGGTATGCCCAGCTCACACCAACGCCCCGCGGGGCGCAAGTCATACGACCCGTGCTCCCAGAACCAGCCCTCCCCGTCACGCACCGTCCGCCGACCCATCAGCCGATCGTGAGCCACAGGCCAGAGCCCCGCTAGCTGCAGGCCGCTGACGCGTCGAATCAGCTCTTCCCACATCTTGCGGTATGTCGCGATCGCCTTTGCGGCCGGCGCATAGTCATCCAGACGCCCAGGAAAGTGACTGGTGAAAGCGTAGGCGAGATCATTGCATCCCTCCATGATCGCCAGCGTGCACTCGGCTACCATGGCCGTATTGGACTTGTCCAGCGGGACATGGGGGTAGCTCTCCATCTCGTAGGAGACATAGCTGACCTCAGCGGGGTAGCCACGCGCCTGCCGCCCAACCTCCATGGCCTTGAAAAGCATGTCGCGGGGGCGCTCGTCGGTATAGTAGCCCCATCCGGGACGACCGCGCGTGGCGCCCAGCGCACGCATCCAGCGCGCATAGGCCTGCCCCGAATAGGTACTGTGCCCAGGACCGACGCTCATGTAGCCCAAGGCGATGTCAGGATCCACCTCACGAACCGCCTGGCCAATGCGGGAGAACAGCTCCTCTAGCAGCGTCACGTTGTGCTCGATCCAGGCTTCCCGGAGACTGGCCCCATCTGGCGCGTTCAGGAGCGTGACCAGCTCTTGGCGGCTCCAACTCTCCCCAGGGAACCGCTCAGCGAAACGCGCCAGGCAGTGCTCACAGAAGCAAGGATAGGTCGGACCGTGGTGACTGGCGCGCGTGTCATCGTCCACATCGATGAAATCGGGGCCAGAGCGCGCCGCCCATGCATACTTGGTCGCGACATAGTCACGGTAAGCCTCGTCGCTAGGGCACGGGCAACTCACCGAGACCTGCCCGTCGTGGCCAACGGCGGCGCCAAAGCGCTCCGGTCGCGTCATGCCCCAGGTGCTGTCACCGTGGCCGAGGGTCCAGCCCATGGTCAAGCCAACGGAGGGCACCCCCGCCGCATGCAGGCGCTGGATGCGCTCCGACAAAAAGGCCGAACGACTGCGCATCGTATCCTCATCGGGATAGGCGTTGCCCTTGGTCTCAAAGCCCATGTTGATTTCGCGAAAGGTGCCGGGGTGTTCCTCCAGGAAGGCCAGCACTCGGGCAAACTGCTCGTCTGTGCCGTATTGACCGTCCGCAATGCGCCAACTCAGTCGCATGGATCCTCCTTGAGGCTGCAAAGATGATATGGTTACTCGTACCGAACCACCGCGGCCGCCGCATCCCAGTCAGGCAGCGCTCCGACACCAACCGCTGCGGCCATGGCGGCGCCGACCGCGGCCTCCTCGTCCCAAGCGGGCACGGCTAAAGGCAAGCCAAAGGCGCCGCTGAGGAGCTCCTGCAAGAGCGGATTGCGGCGGATCCCGTTGCCCGCGCCCACGAGGACCTCGCGCGGACCAAGCTCGGGGACAAGATCCTGATAAAGCGCCGAAAAGGCTCCCGCCATCCCCTCCAGCAGCGCGCGCGTCAGGTGCCCGGGAGTGAGGTTATCCGGGGTCAGCCCGACAAAGGCGCCACGCGCGTCGGGGTCGAGCCGCGTGCCGGTGAACGTGGGGTTACACTGGAGGCCATCGGCGCCGTGCGGCGTACGCTGAGCTAGCTCCACCATGGCGTCCAGGCTCGGGGGCAAAGGCTGCCCCCAAAACGCCTGCCCAACGCGATGGAAGAGCGTCTGCAGATAGCCAAGGCTGCGCCCGCCGAACAGCCCAGCTCCCACGAACAGATATCGGCCGCCAGGGTAGGCCCGAGTATCCACCCCAGGCAGGCGGCGGAAGCCCTCCGCCATGAGCGAGCATTGCGATCCAGTGCCCATGTTCACCAAGACCGTGCGCGCTGGCTCACGGACGCTACCCAGGTAACTGGCTTGATTGTCGCCCATGGCGACGCACACCGGCGTGCCAGCGGGTAGCCCGGTGGCGCGCGCCGCTGCCACCGAGAGACTCCCAACACGTGTCCCCGTCTCTACGACCGGTGGAAGCAGCGTTAGGGGCAGTCCGAGGCGCGCCGCCAAGGCTTTATCCCACCCGCCCGCGACGATATCGTACAAGGCCGAGCTGCCGGCATCGGTGGGATCGCAGGGAGGCGCCTTGCCAATCAGGGCAGCCACGGCGGCATCGGGCACAAAGCAGACGCGGACATCCGCCTGTGCTGGTAGCCGATCCATCTCATGTAGCCAGAGGAGCGTGGGTCCCAAGTAGCCAGTAGCGGGCCGACAACCCAGGCGCTCCAGGGCCTCCAAGCCCCCAGCTAACCGCAGGTATCGTTGCAGCGCCATCTCGCCAGAGGGAAGTGGCTCCTGCGCCGCCCGCTGATCCTGCCAGGTGATTGCCCGAGCGATAGGACGCCCGCTCCCATCGACAAACCCGACGCCATGCTGCTGCCCAGTGACACCTACCCCGGCAACCGACTCGTAGGGGACCTCAGCCGCTACCTCGCCCAGTAGCTCCATCACTTGCGCTTGGATGACGTCCAGGTCCAGCTCTGCTCTGCCAGGTGCTTCATCGCGCCGCCCTCGGTTGGGCATCGACCATCGGCCAAGCAAGCGGCCGCCCTCGCTCTCCCACGCGACCGCAGCCAGGTTCGTTGTGCCGATATCGAGCCCCAAGAGCAGAGCCATACCACCCTCTCACCGCTGCCAGGAACTAACGGGCCCCAGGTTAGGCATAGCACAGGTCGGCGTCAAGCGTAGGAAGGTCTTCTAGCCCGTACGCGTGCGCTCCCGAAAGCACAAGGGGACCCTCAGCAGGAGCGAGAGTCCCAAACTGCGTCGCTGCCACGGCCCGCAGGGATGGCAGAAGCTAGCTGCGCCTAACTTTGACCTCCGAGACAAAGCCGTCCACATCTAGGCGGATGCGACGGTCGGCTAGGAGGTAATCCTGAGATTGTTCCGAGATGGATCCGAAAAAGACCTCGCGTTTCTGGCCGAACAGGTCCAGCTCCCCAAAGACACCCGCCGTCTCCACCGCCAAACCGACGCCCTCTGGGATGCGCACGGTCACATCCTGCACAAAGCCCG
>CAZTMY010000279.1:861-3320 GCA_964614895.1 uncultured Anaerolineales bacterium | reverse complement strand
CCACAGCTCTCTACCATGTTGCTTGAGATACCCCCATAGACGAGCTAGGGTCCCCTGGGCATTCTTGACCCGCATCACGGGGTCCATCATGCCATGGGATCCCCCTCGCCGGGGCGGCGTAGCGCGCTCTTCCCTTCGGGGGACGTCGCCGTTTCCGCCCTCGGGCTTGTGGCTTTTTACCGGGGCGCCTCCGTCAGTCATCCACCACCTCAGCATTCCCAAGCTGCGATTCATAGATTTCACGATACACCGGGCTAGACGCCATGAGCTGTTCATGGGTCCCCGATGCGACGACTCGACCATCGTCGAGCACCAAGATCTGGTCCGCATTGAGGACGCTGCTGATACGTTGCGCGACCATGATGCAGGTCCGATCGCGGCCATAGGCCTCCAGTGCCTTCTGGATCTCGGCCTCGGTCTCGACGTCCACCGAGCTGGTAGCATCGTCCAGGATGAGGATGGGGGGCTCGAGGAGCAGCGCGCGTGCAATGGCGAGGCGCTGTTTCTGGCCTCCAGACAGGTTCACGCCACGTTGACCAAGGACCGTATCATAGCCCTCCGGGAACTCTTGGATAAACTCGTGCGCCTGGGCCATGCGTGCGGCTCGCTCGACCTCCTCCTGACTGGCATCGGGTCGCCCGTAGCGGATGTTGTCACGGATGGTGCCGCTGAATAGGACGGTCTCTTGCTGCACGATGCCCACCATGCGCCGCAACGTCGCCGACGCCATGTCTCGCACGTCTATGCCGCCCACAGTGATGCGACCGTCGGTGACGTCATAGTAGCGCGGGATCAGGTGGACCAGGGTAGACTTGCCGGAACCGGTCTGTCCGAGCAACGCCAGAGTCTGGCCAGGATGTGCTGTGAAGCTGATGCCCTGGAGCGCAGGATCAGCTCCGTCGCCGTCATAGGCAAAGGTGACGTTGTCAAAGGCGATAGTTGCATCCGGCGGTGGATCGCTGATGGCACCCGGCTTGTCGCGGACGGTGGGCACACTATCGAGGATTTCTTGGATGCGCTCCGCCGAGGCGGTAGCACGAGCCAGTTGGGTAACGAGCATGCTTGTCATCAGGAGGGACATCAGAATCTGGGCAAGATAGTTGACAAAGGCCATCAACTGCCCCACGTGCATGCTCCCGCCAATCACGCGGACGCCGCCGAACCACAGTACCCCGATAACGCCAAGGTTGACGGTGAACATCATTACCGGCATGACCAAGATGGTGACCCGGACGGTGCGCAAGATCTGATCGAACAGCTCGCGGGTGCCGATGGCAAAGCGGCGTTGCTCATGGTCGCTTCGGGCAAAGGCTTTGACGACGCGAATGCCCGCCAGATTCTCCTGCAAGATCTCGTTGAGCGCATCCAGTCGATGCTGGACCTCGCCAAATAGCGGCGTCGCTTTCCGGATCACCCAGACCACCGGGATCAGCGTCAGCGGCATCAGACCCAGGGGGAGGAAGGCAAGTTGAGGCGCCGTCAGGATAGCCATGACCAACCCACCGATGAGCAGCAGAGGCGCCCTGACCATAATACGCAGCAAGGTGTAGAGAGAGCTTTGCACTTGGATCACGTCGTTAGTTAGGCGGGTGACGAGTTGGCCAGTCTGTAGCTGATCAATGTTGGCAAAGGAAAGCTGCTCGACTTTGGAAAAGAGGTCTTGTCGTAGATCGGCGCCAAAGCTCTGGGCCGCCTTGGACGCAAAGATGCCGTTGCTGATGCCGCCGGCAGCGCCGATGAGGGCAAAGGTGACCATGAGGCCGGCTGTTCGGAGGACGACGCCAATGTCCAGCCGGGCGATGCCCTCATCGACGATAGTTGCGAGCAACCTAGGTTGCATCAGGTCCATGGCGACTTCGCCCAACATCAGCAAGGGCGCCAGAAGCGCCCAGTGCCAGTAGGGTTTGAGATAGACTGCCAGCCTTCGCACTGCATCCATGATGTTATCTCACGCCTCCAACCGGCGAGCTCTCGTTCCTCAGCCGTCCGCCACTATGCCGTCAGCTCGCTCGCCGGCTCGTTGATCAGGCGTCCGGGGTTATCACGCACCTGTTCCAGCAATCTGCAGAGCTCGCGCATCTCGTTGGTATCCAGTCCGAGAAGCATCGCGGCAATCAGGCGGTTCATGTCAGTAGTTCTCTGGCACCTCCAGCGTGGCAGCTACTCCCGTCGCCGGTCCTCAGCTAGCCAATTACCAAGTGTGTAATTATGGGCATCTCGCGCAGACGTGCAAATGCCGCAACTTGCTGGAGAGACAGATCCCCCCATGGCATCACCACAGCGCCTCCACCGCCGCTTCACAGAAACACGGTACCATGGACTCGGCTTCAGAAATCCATCAAGGGGCGAACGCCCCGTGGCAATCAAGAGATAGAGATGAACAAGGCAAAACTCAACTATTGGATCGATCTGGTCATCGCGGCGGGATTCGTTGCCAGCCTGACCAGCGGACTGGTACT
>CAZTMY010000279.1:0-851 GCA_964614895.1 uncultured Anaerolineales bacterium | reverse complement strand
ACACCATCAGCAGCCTCTTCATGGTCGCGGGCATCGTAGCGCACGTGGCGCTACACGCCCGCTGGATCCGCCAGATGACCAAGCGTGTCCTGACTCCAACCGCCAATCCGTCCAGGGCAACGAAGGGGGTCCATTGCCCCCAACCGGAGAACGTGTCGGCCCGCAACACGCCAGCTAGCGTCTCGCGACGTCGGTTTCTGAGATTGGGGTGGCTGGCCCTGGCTTCTGCCGCCGGCGCAGGGATCGCGCTCGCAGCGAGCGAGCTTTTCGGCCAAGAGCAGGGCACAGAGGCAGATCGCGTTGCGACGCCCAGCGACGTCAACGCCGCGCTTGCCCAGAATACAGCATCCACAGAGCCCGTTGCCGAACCGACGCCCGAGGATACGTCCACTCCCGCGCCTACGCCCGAGGCAACGCCAACGGCAGTGCCGACACCGACCGTCGAAGCGGGTGAGGCGAAGGTGGCCTGCCCACGAGGCATGGTATGGGATGCCTATCCTGGGCACTGCCACCTGTACGTGGATCGCAATGGGAACGGCTATTGCGACTATTCGGAGCCGATCGAGGGCTAAGCGTGGGCACTAGCTCCCATGAGTCGCAGCAGCCGCCCGCGGCTCTCTACCGAGTCCCTAAGGGATCGGAAGGTCTTGGCTCTGGTATCGCACCGATCGCAGCGATTCATGGAGGATACACGCGCCTCTGCCTGGTGAGGCGCGTGCGGCGGCGGATGATTTGGCCCCAGGTTCGCGTGGAGAGAGCCAAAGACGGATGACACCCAAGGCGCCCTGGAGACCGCGGCACTGGACCCAGCCAGTTGACCTCTGGAGGACCTGGCCCAAGTTCAACATAGC
>CAZTMY010000278.1:0-3336 GCA_964614895.1 uncultured Anaerolineales bacterium | reverse complement strand
CCTCGCTGCCTATGTGTCCCAATTGACGAAGCAAGAGCGCTCCTCCCACGATGCCATAGAACGCAATCAGAAGCCACGGCGTTGGCGCTCCCACCTGCCAGGATGCTCCAGGTAGAGTCCCAAATGCTTCCGCAACGGTGACGGTCCACCAGAGTGGCACGTAGGCTACAATAGCCACTGCCCTGCCCAGAGGTTGCCACAATGAGCCAGCCAAGGCCGCAGCGCCTCCCAACATGGTGATGGGCGGCTGTGCTGGCAACGCTAGCACATTGGCTGGCAGCGCCAGCAAAGAGATTTCCTGGAAATGATACCAGAGGATTGGGAACGTCAGAAGCTGAGCCGCACAGGTAGACAGCAGATAGGCGCTGATCAGCTTGGTCACGCTTCGAGCGCCCGACTGTGTGAGGTGCCTCCCCACCAGGCTCAGGGTCCAGTTCTCGAACTCAGGCGTGAGCCCGATGAGCGCCAGCGTGGAGACCATGGAGAGCTGGAAACTGACATCCCAGACCAGGGCCGGATTGACAGCTGTCATCAGCAGGGAAGACCAGGCGAGTGACGTCAGTACATGGGGTTTCCGTCCCACGAGTTCTGCCAGCACTAGTAACAACCCCATGATCGCCGCCCGCACAACTGGGGGGCTTGGCCCCACAAAGAGTGTGTACACGGCAATGGCAGCCGCCGCGATTATGAGCGTGAGCCTTCGGGACGACCAAGTCTGCAGAACGAGGACCGTCTGCTGCAACACAAGCCCGATGTTAAAGCCGGATATGACGATAACGTGGGTCAGGCCAGATCGGCGGAAGGCTTTCTCGACCTCTCGGGGAAGCGTGTGCCCGAGCCCAAGCAAGATCCCACTGAGCAGCCCGGCTTCCGGCTCGGGTAGAATCCGCTCGATGCTATCACGGGCTCGATCCTTGATCGCGTACATGAGGCGCAGCAAGGAAGAGCCGGCTTCCCCGGGCAACTTGCGAACCTGCACCCAGGCCATGGTCGCATCGATGCGCCGTGCGGCCAGGTACCGACCGTAGGCATCCGAGCTGGAACGAATCGGCGCAACATATCCCGTCACAGCTAGCCGTTCGCCGTAGCGTCGGACCGGATACCGGCTTGCGGTGACCAGAATGCGACCCGAAGCCGGCGTCAGCATACCACGTTGTTCAACAGCCTCAGCACTCAGGCAGATCTCGGTGCTCGTGCTGTGGTAGACGGGCTTGGCATCAATATAGCCATACACGGTCACTTGGCGTCCAGCAACACGTCCCCATATCTCTGCCGTCCCCGATTTGGCTCCCCAATATTGTATGCCCGCCCCGCCCGCCAGGCCCACACCCACCGCTAGGGCAGCCGTGGCAAACGCCCACTTTCCCAGCCACCGGCCTATGCTGGCTACCAAAGCACAAATGCCCGCTACAGCAACGGCCTCGGCTGACCAGGTGATACCGGCCAACCAGCCTATGGCCACCCACACCACAGTTGTCATGATCACACCATCGATTCCGATAGCAGGGACCCGATGCACTCGCCATTATATGCCGATCCGCAGGCCATCGCACCGGCTTTTTGGTCACCAACAACCCTTAGATTATCATCGTTACTATCATGAATGTGTATCTCACCTCACTGGGGTGCAAGCTGAACTGGGCTGAGCTAGAAAGCTTTCGCAGGAAGCTCGTCGCGCTGGGACACAACGTGGTCGAGACCGCGGCTGAGGCCGACTGGGCCATCGTCAACACGTGCGTGGTCACCCATGTAGCGGCGCGCAAGTCTCGGCAGACGATCCGCAGGCTCCGGCGAGAGAATCCGGCTTTGCGTATCGCAGCAGTGGGATGTTATGCCGAGATCGCGCCCGATACGGTCTGCGCGCTCGATGGCGTAGCGCTATGCTTGGGGAATCATGCCAAGGAAGATGCCATTGCCCGTATCGTGGACCAGGGCCCTGTAGAGTCGCCAAGGGACAAGCCTTTGCCCGATTTGGTCGCTTCTCGGCGCACTCGCGCATTCTGCAAGATCCAAGACGGGTGCGACAACCGGTGCGCCTACTGTATTGTTACCATCGCTCGGGGTGCGCAGCGAAGCGTTGATCCTCAACGCATCCTCAGGGAGGTGAGCGCGCTGATCGACGAGGGTTACCGGGAGATCGTGCTGACGGGCGTGCACATTGGCGCCTACGGCCGTGACTCGGATGCACCGCGCTCTGCTGACGCTGCTGGCTGGAATCTGCCTAAACTGGTTCGCTGGCTACTGGCAGAGACACCTGTACAGCGCCTTCGCTTGTCATCCATAGAGCCATGGGACATGACCGATGCTTTGCTTGACTTGTGGCCCCACCCACGACTGTGTCCACACCTGCATCTACCACTGCAGAGCGGCTGTGACGCCACACTGCGTCGCATGGCTAGGCGCTACACGACCAACGAGTTCCGTGAGCGGGTGCTGGCCTTCCGTCGACGCGTGCCTCGGGGCGCTGTGACCACAGACGTGATCGTGGGCTTTCCCGGCGAGACGGATCAGGAATTCGAAGACAGCCTCGCCTTTGTGCACGAGATGGCGTTCTCTCGTTTGCATGTATTCCGCTATTCGCCACGTCCGGGCACAGTGGCCTTGCACCTACCTAGTCAAGTCTCGCCGGAGGTCGCCAAGGAGCGGAGCCAGAAGATGCGCGCCCTCGGGCGCACGCTGGCACAGAGCTACCATCAAGGCTTTGTGGGGCGAATCGTGCCGGTCCTGTTCGAGAACTGCACGGATGGCGAATGGTCTGGCCTCACCGGCAGCTATGTGCGCGCGTCAGTCTCCGAGGATGGTGATCTTCACAATCGGATCGCGCCGATACGATGCACTAGCGCAGATGAACGCGGCATTCGTGGCGAGCTTGTCACCAGTGAGTTGGCTCCAGTCGACATTGCTGAAGCACCTATAGGTGGGGCCACTCAATAGAAAATGCTACCGAAGCCCGTCCATTCCCTCAAAAGATAACATTACCGAACAGCGGGCGTCTTGAGCGGCTGGTACATCGTCTGATGGACATCCTCTGTGTGATCCGCTGGGGTGGCCTTGGGCATGCGCACGATCTGAACGGCCAGTTTGTGCATCTCTGGTCTCAGTCTTCAGGGGTTCAGAGTCAGCCGCCGATCAGATGGATCCGCCGGTGGCCCTTGCGATCGGTGACCAAGCGCTTCTCTTTGGGACGCATGGCCGGCGGGCATAGGTTGCAGTAGAGCCGTAACTGTTCGTACAGATGATTCATCGCATTCACCCGCGCGACGGTATCGAGTCGTTATTGACCAAACATCTTGCGGATCAGGAAGCCGTGCTTCTGTTCCCCGAAGCGGTTGTCGT
>CAZTMY010000277.1:0-3349 GCA_964614895.1 uncultured Anaerolineales bacterium | reverse complement strand
CAGTCCTACTGGTGATGCCGTAAAAGTCACCCAGCGCTACGCCGAGCGGGTCGAAGAACTCGGCCTGCCCGTGGAAGTGGACACAGCCTATGCGGGTAGTCCCTCGACGATCGCACGTTGGGGCGACTCGGGAGGACGTCAACTTGTGCTAGATGGTCACTTGGACACCATCCACGCCCCCCACCCCGCCCCTAGCTACCGCGACGGGATCATCTACGGACGTGGGTCCGGTGACATGAAGTCGGGCATCGCCGCTATGGTCGAGGCCGCTCGGGTTCTCCTGGAGAGCGGCCTGCGCCTCAGCGGCGAGCTCGTGCTCGTCACGCACTCCCTGCATGAGGCACCGGTTGGGCACATGGAGGCACTCAGCGCGCTGATCGGCCGTGACGACCTGTTCGTGGATGCCGCTATTGTCACCGAGGGTGGCTTTGACGAGGCCCACATCCAGGGCAAGGGCCAGGCCATCTTTGATATTACGATCTCCCGCCAGGGCGAACCGTTGCACGAGAACGCCGCACGCGCTCAAGGCATCCCTAACCCGATGCACGCAGCAGCCGAGATCGCCGCCCGGTTTGTGCAGGAGAACCGCCACCTCCAGAAATCGCAACACCCTCTCCTTGGCCCTGAGACGTTCTTCCTGGGGCAGATCCACGGCGGCGACTTTTACAACCGCGTTCCCACGCGGGCTTATGTCAACGGCATTCACCGCTACTGGCCCGACAAGAGCTGGGACGACGTGCGCGCGCGCATCGCAGCGCTGATCGCCTCCGTCGCTACGCCGGACAGCTTGCAGGTAGAGGTCGAAACCACCGGCAACGGCCTGGGCTATGCTATCAATCCCGATAGCGCCCTGGTCCGCGCCTTGCAGTGGGGATACGCCCAGATCACCGGCCGCGAGCTTCCGCTTGTCGGCGGTTATAGCGTCAGTGACGTGAATGTCATCGCGCGCCAGGCAGGGATCCCCGTGTTGGGACATGGCACAGGCTCGACAACGGCCCACGCTGACTTGGAGTCCGTTCGTGTGGCCGACATTGTGCGCACGACCCAGGTGCTTCTCGCGACGACGGTACGCTACCTGGGAATCGCCAGTTGAGGGTTTACCAGATGCCAACGAGGGGGACGCCGTGTCCCCCTCACATGCAGCCTCTTAGCCCTGACGGTCGCGAGCTATCTCAGCTCGGCCACCTCCACACGACGCCCTAACTCGGCAGACTTCCACGCCGCTTCGGTCAGCTCGATAACGCGCAGGCCGCACTCGGGCGGCACGCGCACCTCGTCACGCCCCAAGATGGCATCCACAAAGTTACGATCCGGGTTGCCTTCGCTGGGTGGGGCCTCGATAGCTTCCACCTCGCGCACGCCAAAGCGATGCAACGTCAGCTCGCCATGTCGCTGCAGGATCGCCCCCTTGCTGCCAAAGATCGAGAACTCTTCGTAGAACATGGGACAGTCACCAATGATCGAGATCGTCCCCAAAGCACCGTTGGTGAATTGGATAGCTAGGGCAGAATCGATATCGACCTCGGTATCGTAGTTCTGGCAGTAGGCCATGACGCTCTCTGCCTGCAGCCCCGTGGTCCACAACATGATATCGACGATGTGACTGCCCGAGTCGTTGAGCTGACCGCCACCGCTCAAGGCTTTGACCTGTCGCCACTTGCCCCGCTGGCTGCGGAGCCAGTCCTGGCCCAGCAGCAACGACACATACTGGATGTTGCCCAGAGCGCCAGCCTTGACCTGGTCGCGAATGTAGAGATAGCCACCCTGGAAGTGACGCTGATACGAGACCATGAACACCAGGTCGCCTGACGCCTCGATCAGATCGTGGGCGTGAGGCACCGTGCAGACCATGGGCTTTTCCAAAAGCAGGTGCTTGCCCGCTCTCAACACGTCCAGCGCCTGCTGGTAGTGCTGGGTATGCGGCGTATGGATCTCAACGGCGTCGATGGGCACAGCCTCGAGCATGGCGTGATAGTCAGCAAAGGTGGGTGTGTCAGCATACTGGGGATACTGTTCCACCACCTGCGCTAGCGCCTCGGCGCTAGGGTCCGTAAACGCAACGACCTCGGCCTCGTCGATCTCTTGTAGTTGGCGGAGATGGTGCCGCGCGATGCCGCCCGCCCCGATGAACCCAATACGAACCTTCTCTGGCATGCTGCCTCCCTCATGGCACATCTATGTCGAACCGTCGTCGCCTGCTACAACGCAGGCTCGCAGCATCCTAATCATCCTTGCGACAAGTAGCAAGGCCGCGAGAGCGAGTTCCTAGTCAGAAAGCAAAACGTAGGGATCGAGCGCTGGGTAGGCTTCACGGAATGCGGCCGTCTCCTGCAGGTGACGCCGCAAGGCACGCTGTGTCTCCCGCCTATGTGGAAGCGGAGCGGAGGCCCCATCACCCGACGCCACGCGCCAGCCGTCCGCTTCAGCCAGGAGTCGGATCACCCCCGCAGCCTCAAGGGCACGCAAGCAAGCCAGAATCGCTTCCTCACCGAGCCCGAGCCGCGACGCCATGCGTCCTAGCACAACCAGGCCATTCTCGTGTTGCATCGCCCATCGCACCATGCCGGCCACCTCTCGGAGCACCTCGCCGGCTTCCCAGTCGTGAGAAGGCAAAGGTGGCAGCAGGTAGACACGCGTCGGATCGACCGCCCTCACCACGTCACGGAGCGTAGCAGCGCCAGGTGGCGCGAATGCCACCACGAGATGCTGCACCGCCCCGGGAACCAACTGATGACGAAGCAAAGCGCCCTCCAGAGGAGAGACCGTGGCCTCAGCCCAGATGGCCAAAGCCTCCCCATGGCGCGCGCGGATAGCCGCCAAGGCGTCCCCTCCCTGAGGCGCAGTCCGCAGATCCACGATCTCGCGTCCACCAGCTAGCATGGAGGCCCCACGGATGGAGACAGGCGGCGCTTCCTCCGCAACGGCAGGGCGCCAATCCGCCAGCGTGAGCTGCAGGCTCTCCCGCCCGCGATAGCGGTTGACGCTGGGCCTGTATGCCACATCGATGCGCTGCTCCAACGCTGGGAGCTCGCCCGCGTTGAACCAGAGCAGTTGATGGACCTGTTCCCGATTATCACGGAGGTACAGCCGCCGGTGCGCTGTGTCACGGCGAGCGCTGACGTCCTCGACGCGCACCAAGCATCCATCCAGCGAGGCCAGCACCGGCTCCGGGTTCCCTGCGCCATGGGGGGCCAGCGCCTCCAAGGCCCGCGCCAAGTCCAAGTCCAGAGCCTGCCAGGGCACAATGGCATCCACTTTGAGCGGCGCCGCGGCGGGGCGCTCGGGAGCATGCTGTGCCAACCACTCCCACACCCCGTGGCGAAAGGCCTCCACATCCTCATTGGCGATG
>CAZTMY010000276.1:0-3384 GCA_964614895.1 uncultured Anaerolineales bacterium | reverse complement strand
CATAAGCAGCTCTTCCATGGTAGACATCATACCCCGTTTCAGCAGAACGGGCTTGCCGGACGCGCCTACCGCATGCAGAAGGTTATAGTTCTGCATATTGCGCGTTCCGATCTGGAGGATATCCGCGTGCTCTGCTACCAGATCCACCTGTTCCGGTGCCATCACCTCGGTGATTATGGTCATACCCGTTTCCGCCCTGACCTCCGCCAGCAACTCTAGTCCCTCACGTCCCAATCCCTGGAAGCTGTAGGGTGAGGTGCGTGGCTTGAACACACCGCCCCGCAACACGCGCACGCCCGCGCTCTGCACAGCGTGCGCCGCCTCGAAAAGCTGGTCGCGGCTCTCGACCGCGCACGGCCCCGCCATGATGACCACAACTTCACTGCCAACATCGACGTCGTTGACCGAGACGACTGTATCCTGAGGATGGAACCCCCGCCCGGCTAGCTTGTAGGGCTTGAGGATGCGCACTACCTGTTCGACGCCATCCATGGCCTCGAACACGCTCTCGTGCAGCCGCCGCTGGTCGCCGATCACACCGACAATGGTGGTCTCTTTGCCTTGCGATAGATGCGCCTCGCAACCCAACTCGCTAACCCGGTTCACCACATCCTGCACTTGCTCGGGAGTGGCTGTCTGTGACATCACAACGATCATCGCCCTGTCCCCCTCTCGGTCACCCAATCCGGCCGCAGGGCCCTCGCCCCTCCCAGGTATACGTGGCGCACAGCGTCTTGGGGTTTGTCGGTATTCCATAGCAGCAACACACGGATGCAACATGGCAGTGCGCCGGCTACGGGGATTTCCTGCGCGTCCATCAAGGGCACGTGATTCCAGCCAAGATCCCGCGCTGCGGTGGCGGGGAACGCCGCGTCCAGATCGGGCGTCACGGTGAACCAGGCCGCGGCCAGGTCCTCGGTTTGTATGCCGTTCTCTGTCTGCATCGCTACCAGGAGTTTACGTGTAGCCTCCAGGATCGCCTGCGCGTCGTTCTGATCGACCGTCGTAGCGCCACGGACTCCTCGGATTCTCATAAGCCTCCCAAGTGATCATGACATAGTAAAACGCGAGGCCTGCGCCTCGCGTCGCGATCATCGCTTTCGTTTTGTAGTGCTCCAGCGGACTACAACTCCTGGCCAGGCGCCTGCGTGCTCCTTATGTAGCCAGGGTAATAGTAGGTAAAGGGCTCGAATCGACGATTAGTCCAGCGTCTCACGCGTCACCCTTGCTGTGTCCGCCCGCTCAGCCTCTCGGACAACAGCGTATCACAGCTTCTCACTCAAGTCAAGCGCAATCTTTTGCCATCATCCGGCCGCATCGTATCGCAGGCAGTGATCCCAAGTCTCACTAGGCTCGTCCAGGATGCCTCGGCTCCAGACACATCCACCGTGCTTCACTGCGTAGGGACAGGCTTGCAGCGGATCCCGTGGTACCGCTACGCCCAAACGTCGCAATCCCCGCACGAGATGGCACAACGGAAGGCCTACCACGTTGGCGTAGCAGTTCTTCAGGCTTTCCACCGGCGAGAAGGTGGGATGCTGGATCGCATAGGCCCCAGCCTTGTCCATAGGATCGCCCGTAGCCACGTAGGCTGTCACCTCCGCGCGACTGTACGGCCGCATGCGCACGGTTGTGCTTGCTAGCTGCGTCAGCACGCACCTTCTGCCAGTATCCAGGAGCGCCAACCCCGTCAGGACGTCGTGCTTACGCCCGCGTAGGCGCCACAGCATGGCTTGTGCCTCATCCGGGTCCACCGGTTTGCCCATGATCTCACCATCCAGGACCACGAGCGTGTCCGCGGCGATCACCAGCGGCGCTCGAGACACTCGGTAGGACGCGACAGCCTTTTCCATGGCCAGACGTCTTGCCAGATCGGTGGGCAGCTCTCCATCCTCTGGTGTCTCATCCACCCAACCAGGCTGCACACGAAAGTCGAGTCCCAAGGTACCTAGCAACTCGCGTCTTCTTGGCGAAGCCGAGGCCAGCGCAATTTCCAAAGTGTCCCCTCTCTCTGACCGCCGATCCGCAACGCAGGCACGTCCACTACCGATGCCAACTATCGACCATGATACCTTAGGTAGCATGATGCAACCAAAGGTTCGTTTGAGTGGCTCGTGCCTGCACTAGCAAATCTCACTGTAAACGATGTCGCGGCGCAGAGGGCCGCAAAGATGCCTTTGACCCCCCGGCCGGCACCGCGTAGAATCCTGTACATGCGATTACCTGCCTGCCAAGTGAAAGGGGACGCGAGGTGAGAGCGCTCATTACGGGTGGCTGTGGTTTCATCGGCAGCCATCTGGCCGAAGCTCTCCTCGCGCGAGGAGACTTTGTTACCGTTATAGATGATCTGAGCACGGGATGCCTCGACAACGTCACCCCGCTCGTCTCGCATCCGCGGTTCGCTTTTGCCATTGAGAGTATCACCAACGAGACAGTCATGGATCGACTCGTAAGCGAATGCGATGTCATCTACCATCTCGCGGCGGCCGTAGGCGTCGACCTGATCGTCCGCGATCCCGTGCGTGTGCTGCAAACCAACGTGGAGGGTTCCGCGATTGTGCTGCGTATTGGAGCACGCTACCGCAAGCAGGTGATGATCGCCTCTTCCTCCGAGGTGTATGGCAAGAGCACCCAAGTCCCCTTCTCCGAAGACGACGACCGCGTCGTCGGGCCGACATCACGATCCCGTTGGAGCTATGCCTGCTCCAAAGCCATGGACGAGTTCCTAGCCTTTGCCTACGCCAAACAGATCGGGCTTCCCGTGATCGTCATGCGGTTCTTCAACACCGTGGGACCTCGCCAGACGGGGCGCTATGGCATGGTGATTCCCCGCTTTGTGCGGCAGGCATTGCACAACGAGCCCATCACCGTCTATGGTGACGGGCAACAGACGCGTTGCTTTACCCATGTCAAGGATGTAGTACGCGCCGTGGTTGATCTCACCGACTGTCCAGCGGCCTTGGGTCACGCCTTCAACATCGGGAGCACGCACGAGGTGACGATCGAGGAGCTGGCAAAACGGGTAATCACCCTTACGGACAGCAGCAGCCCCATCGTCAAGATCTCCTATGAAGAGGCATATGAAGAGGGTTTTGAGGACATGCGACGTCGCCAGCCCGACATCTCACGCATCCGGGAGACGATCGGTTGGCAGCCCGCAAGGGATCTGGATGCGATCTTGCGCGACGTGATCAACGATCAGCGGGCCCGTGGTCCCATGGGTGAGGCCGAACGCGCCAGGGAGAGCGCAAGCCTTGCGTAGGATGCCGTCTCGCTTCCGCAAAGCGCTCTTGATCCGTATGCGGCAGCGCAGGCTCTTCACGCGCAAATGCCTGGCCTTGGTTGTGACAGCGCTCGCTCTTGCGGGATGCTTGCCTCCGTTAG
>CAZTMY010000275.1:0-3392 GCA_964614895.1 uncultured Anaerolineales bacterium | reverse complement strand
GCGCACGCTCGCCAGCACTGTAACCGCCATTCTTGCCCCGCGTCGCTACATCAAGGGGCCCTATCCAGAGACGCTGCGCCGCTGGCATATCCTCCTCGCCGCGATGCCGGTGGTCGCCATCGCCGGATCCGATGCGCACGCCGGGCGCTACGGTTGGGGGCCGCTCAAGGTAACCGTCCTACCGTATCGCCATCTGCTGCGCGCTCTCAACACGCACCTGTTGCTCACGGATGACTGGTCCGATGATGCCACCCGGGACGCCAGCCTCGTGTACGATGCCCTCCGCTGTGGGAGAGCTTTCCTAGGCTACGACGGCTTAGCCCCCACCTCTGGCTTTGGCTTTGACGCTAGCAGCGATCGGCACGCCGCCACGATGGGTGAGTCCCTTGCCCTTGACGAGCGCGTGTGGCTCCAGGCACACACACCGTCAACGGCCCTGATCCGGCTATTCCGAAACGGGCAGCGCTTGGTGGAGACACGTGGCAAGCAGCTCAGCTTGGTGATTCGGCAGCCAGGGCGCTATCATATCGAGGCTTACCGCCGTCTCGCCGGCGGGTGGCGCCACTGGATCATTGCTAACCCCATCCGCGTTGTCGCGCTCCGAGGCTAATCCTGTCATCAGCCCCCATCATGTGATTGGCCGCCCCTTGTCGCCGGACCTATAATAATAGGCTGCTAGTCGAACCGGCCACAGAAAGACCACCATGCCAGAATTCCGTCTGACCTCTGGGTTCCAACCAACGGGCGACCAACCGCAGGCCATCGCCTCGCTGATAGAGGGCGTGCGCCGCGGCGACCGGTATCAGACGCTGCTAGGCGTTACCGGCTCTGGCAAGACGTTCGTCATGGCCAACTTGATCGCTGAGCTCCAGCGCCCAACCCTGGTCATCGCCCACAACAAGACGCTGGCGGCGCAACTCTACACCGAGTTCAAAGACTTTTTTCCAGACAATGCGGTCGAGTACTTTGTCAGCTACTATGACTACTATCAGCCAGAGGCCTACATTCCGCGCTCGGACACCTATATCGAGAAAGATGCTCAGATCAACGACGAGATTGACCGGCTGCGCCTCTCGGCAACGTCCTCGTTGCTCAGCAGGCGAGACGTCATCATCGTGGCCTCGGTTTCCTGTATCTATGGCTTGGGCGACCCGGAAGAGTACAACCGCACCGCGATTGCCATCGAAAAGGGTCAGATTCGCGACCGGGATGCCCTGCTGCGCCGTCTGGTGGGCAGCTTCTACGAGCGGAACGACGCCGTCATCGCTCCAGGGCGCTTTCGCGTCCGCGGCGACACGGTGGAGGTGATGCCAGCCTATCGCGAGACGGCCTACCGCATCTCGTTCTGGGGAGACGAGATCGAGCGCATCGCTGAGGTGAATACACTGACCGGGGAGGTCCTGTCCGAGCCCGAGAGCGTAGAGATCTACCCAGCCAAGCACTTTATCACCCCCCAGGAAAAGCTCTTGACGGCGCTGGAGAGCATTGAGGCAGAGCTAGTACAACGCCTAGCCGAGCTGCGACGCGAGGGCAAGCTTCTGGAAGCACAGAGGCTAGAGCAACGGACACGCTATGATATGGAAATGCTCCGCGAGATCGGCTATTGCAGCGGCATCGAGAACTATTCTCGACATCTTTCGCAACGCCAGCCTGGGGAACCCCCATGGACCCTGATGGACTATTATCCAGATGACTATTTGCTATTCATCGACGAATCCCACATGACGGTGCCCCAGATCCGGGGCATGTACCATGGGGATCGGTCTCGCAAACAGGTGCTGGTGGACTTTGGCTTCCGTTTGCCCTCCGCAATGGACAACCGCCCACTGACCTGGGAAGAGTTCGAGGCGCACGTCAATCAGTGCATCTTTGTCTCGGCAACGCCAGCCGCATACGAGCGGACCGTCAGTACCCAGATTGTAGAGCAGGTCGTACGCCCAACCGGCCTGGTGGACCCAGAAATCATCGTGCGACCCACGGAGGGTCAGATCGATGACCTCATTGCCGCGCTGCAGCGCCGCATCCATCGCGGCGAGCGCGCCTTGGTCACGACCCTCACCAAGCGCATGGCCGAGGATCTATCCGAGTATCTCCGTGAGGCCGGGCTGAGTGTGCACTATTTGCACAGCGAGATCGACACGCTCGAACGCATTGACATCCTGCACGATTTGCGGGCCGGCGAGTACGACGTCGTGGTCGGGGTCAACCTGCTCCGCGAGGGCCTCGATCTGCCCGAGGTATCGCTGGTCGCCATCCTGGACGCCGACAAGGAGGGATTCCTGCGCTCTAGCACATCCCTTGTGCAGACCATCGGCCGCGCCGCGCGACACGTCAATGGCCAGGTGATCATGTACGCGGACGAGATCACCGACTCGATGCGAATGGCCATCGACGAGACGAACCGCCGCCGCAGTATCCAGATGGAATACAACCGCGCGCACCAGATCACGCCTAGCTCGATCATCAAAGAGATCCACGACCTAACACAGTCCCTGCGGAGAACAGCCGAGCGCCAGGAGGAGTATCGGGCGACCACAACGCAGATCCCCGCCTCCGAGGCCGATCACCTCATCGAGAAGCTTACGAGCCACATGCAGGAGGCCGCCCGCAATCTCGAGTTCGAAAAGGCTGCTCTCTTGCGCGACCAGATCCTTGATCTCCGCAAGATGATCCAAGCGCAAGACGACCGCCCCGAGTGGGAGCGATTCCGCAGTTATGAGCGACAGCGCTAGCATCTCGTCCCCACCCTATGTCGCGCTGGCGGCTAGCGGGGAGCTGCATGAACGCGCGGCGGCAGCACGTCAGCGCCTGACAAGCTGCGACCTCTGTCCGAGGGCGTGCGGCGTCAATCGCTTGCAAGGCGAGAGGGGGTTCTGCCGTGCGGGCGCCCTCGCACGCGTGGCGAGCTGGAATGCTCACCACGGTGAAGAGCCTCCCATCAGCGGTCACGCGGGCTCTGGCACCATCTTTTTCTCGCACTGCACTGGCCGCTGCCTCTTCTGCCAGAACTATCCCATCAGCCAACTCGGCAACGGCCAAAGCGTGACCAACGAGCGTCTGGCAGCGATGATGCTCGAACTGCAGCGTATGGGCTGCCACAACATCAACCTGGTGACGCCCACCCACTATGTGCCCCAGATTTTGGACGCCGTTGAGCGCGCCGCCAAGGCAGGGCTACGCATTCCACTGGTCTACAACACCAGCGGCTATGAACGGGTGGACACACTCGGGTTGCTCGACGGCGTCGTCGATATCTATCTGCCAGATGCCAAGTACGCCGATGACACCGTCGCCAGCGAGCTTTCAAAGTTTGACGGATATGTGGCCGCCAACCACGCTGCCCTGCGAGAAATGCGCCGGCAAGTCGGCAGCGCCCTACAACTAGACGACGA
>CAZTMY010000274.1:0-3455 GCA_964614895.1 uncultured Anaerolineales bacterium | reverse complement strand
TCCACCCCCAAAAAGAGAATGCTACCGAACACCCCCTTGTGGTCTGCTGGGAAACTTTGGACATGCGCACGATCTGATCGGCCCGTTGACTCATCTCTGGTCTCACCCTTCTGGGGTTCAGAGCCCGCCGTAGATCAGATGGATCTGCCTGTAGCCCTTGCGATCGGTAACCAACCACTCAGCTAGCTATGTTGCGGCGCCGTGCTAATACCACACTTCTTGACATAGAATCTACACGCTTGTGGCCTTGATAATCCGCATGCTTTCGAGTATCCTGAGGGTGCTATTGGTAGCATCCTCGTGTTCTGTGGCCATTAGCCTCCAGAGTTGTGTTAGCGCTAGCGTTGGGGTCGCAGCACTCAAAGGAGACAGCCTCCCATGGAAGTCCTCAAAGTATCTGCTCGTTCCAGATCCACTGCTGTTGCGGGGGCTATCGCGGGCGTGGTGCGGGAAAAGGGCCGCGCGGAGGTGCAAGCTATTGGTGCCGGGGCCGTCAATCAAGCTACCAAGGCAGTGGCCATTGCCCGTGGCTATCTGGCTTTGGATGGCATTGACGTCATTTGCATTCCGGCATTCACCGACGTGAAGATAGGAGATCAGGAGCGTACGGCGATCAAGCTCATCGTCGAACCCAGATGATGCTTCGCATCGATCTGCACACGCACACGAGCGCATCTGACGGGATTCGCTCCCCTCAAGAGTTGGTGGCGGAGGCCTGTGCTCGCCGCATAGACGTTCTGGCCATCACGGACCACGATACCACCGCGGGCATAGCGCCGGCTCTTGACGCGGCAGATGCGTGTGACTTGACGCTCGTGCCAGGCGTGGAGATCAGTACGCACCATCCGGCGGGTGAGCTTCATGTGCTGGGATATGGCATTGACGCTTCTGACGCACGGCTTGAAGCGTTACTAGCTAGCTCTCGTGACTCTCGCGTCGAGCGGGCCAAACGGATGGTCGCGCGACTAGCCGAGCTGGGTATGCCCATCGCCTGGCAGAAGGTGCGTGCGCTGGCGGGGGATGGCGCTGTCGGGCGACCACACATCGCCGAGGAGCTCCGACGGGCTGGTCACGTTAACTCGATCCAAGAGGCGTTCGAACTCTATCTCGGCACCGGGCGACCGGCGTACATCCCCCGTAAGAAGGTGGGGCCATGCGATGCCATTACCGCTATCCACGGCGCTGGGGGCGTCGCTGTGTTGGCTCACCCTCTTGCCCATCTCTCAGTCGTTTCTGAGCTGACGATGTGCGGGCTTGACGGGCTAGAGGCCTATTACACCGGCTATAGGGAAGAGGCAACCTCCACCATCGTTGAGACTGCCCAGAAGCACGATCTCATCTGCACGGGGGGGAGCGACTTTCACGGCAAGTCTGTCATTCCTGAGAACGTCCTGGGTGGCGTCGACGTGCCGGAGCGCTGCTATGAGGAACTCTGTGCGGCTATGGCGCGGGTAACCCGAAAGAGCTAGACGGCCTCCAGGATGGCAAGGACGTCGCTATGTGTCGCTCTTGGAGCGGCGTGGCTTGCGTCGTCTCGCTCGGCGCCGCGGGCGTCGGCGAGCGCTGTTTCGCTCCGCCTGATCTCCCGTCTGCGGTGAGGGGCTCTTCCCTCGCAACGGCACATCGGCCTGAGATCCTCTCTGCAAGCCCGGTTGGGCGGCCGAAGCAGTCGCGGCTCGATCCTTGAGTGCTGTCTCCTGGGCTCTGCGCCGCTCCTCCACGAGACCGTCACCTACCGAAAGGGAGATAGGCTCCTCCCCTCGTAGCTGGGCGGCAGAAAGGCCAAGCTGCGTGCCGTCCTCGAGGCGCACCCGTGCTTCCTCATGAAGCACATCTATGTGCAACACCCGGACGGGCCCTATCTCTGTCTCGACAGTCTTGCCCTCTTTGGGGAACTCTTTCCTGACGGCACGATAGTAGTCATCCTCGTAACGTAGGCAGCAGAGGAGACGTCCGCATTGCCAGAGATCTCGGAGGGGCTAAGGGGGAGACCCTGGTTCTTGGCCATGCGAATCGACACGGGCGAGAACCCGGTCAGCCAAGTAGAACAGCATAGTGGCCGACCGCACTTGCCGATGCCTCCGATGAGTTTGGCTTCGTCCCTGACGCCGACCTGCCGTAGATCGATGCGCGTGCGGAATATCCGCGCGAGGTCACCCACCAGATCTCGAAAGTCCACGCGGCGCTCAGCGGCAAAGAAGAATGTGAGACGGCTACCATCGTAGCTGTACTCGGCACCGACGATCTTCATCGGTAGGCCTAGCTGGGCGACCCGCTCGCGGCAGGTGACAATGGCGGCCTGTTCCTTGTGTTGGTACCGTACAGCGTCGAGCAACTCTTCGGTGCAGGGCCTACGTAGCACCGGCTTGAGCTCCCCTACGATCTCACTGTCGGGCACCTCGTTATGGGGAAACACAACCCAACCCATCTCAAGCCCCCGCGCGGTTTCCACAATCACGGGATCGTTGGCCTCGAGCTCGAGGTCCTTCTTGGGTGAGAAATAGTACACCTTGCCAACGCCCCGGAACCGTATCCCACAGACAACGGGCATGGCGATCGTCCTTCCTTATAGCTTGAAAGCTAACGCTTCCGGCGCCACCGAAGTAGCATCACCTCAATGGCTAGTCTTGGGTTCACATGACAGTCAATCTGGTCCAGTGCATCCTCGATGCTGCGCAACGCCTCGACGGCTTGCTGGATACCATACGCGGCTGCCATCACGCGCAAGCGTTCGTCTTGGTTGCTATGGGTTACAAGCGGCTCTTGACCAGCGGCTGTGAGCAACACGTCACGCCAGAGCACACTCCAGCTATACAATAATCGGACGAGATCGTCCCTTTTGGCAATCTCTTCGGCCGCTGCTAGCCGATAGGCACGTCCGTGGTGGCAGAGATCGATGGCTTGCTGGATATCCTCCGACAGACACTCTTCCAGGGACGGGTCACTGCTGGCAGCGATGGCCCAGGAGAGGCTGCCGCCAGCAAGACGGGCCAGGATGGCGGCTCGAGCCGCAGGCACACCGTGGCGCGTCTCGAGAGCGGTTTGAATGTCGGCGGTGGGGATCCTACGAAGATGGTAGACCTGACATCTCGACAGGATCGTGGGCAGAATGGCCTGTGGCGACGTAGTGGTGAGAATGAGAACAGAGCGCGCAGGCGGTTCCTCTAGCGACTTTAGCAGGGCATTGGCGGCCTCTGTGGTTGCCTCATCAAACCCGAGTAGAAGCGCAATCCGCCGCTGTGCCTGGAATGGCGTGAGCGACAGGAATCTCCGCAGCTCACGCACCTGGTCGATGCTGATGGCGTTCTCGGTGCCTCGGATCACCCGGACATCCGGATGCTCGCCTGCCAGGACGCGCCGGCAGTTATCGCAGACACCGCACGGTGGCGATGGGGCCTCACAGGCTAGAGCCTGGCTCAGCTTGGTGGCGAGATGCTGCTTGCCAATGCCTTCCG
>CAZTMY010000273.1:0-3455 GCA_964614895.1 uncultured Anaerolineales bacterium | reverse complement strand
GCAACTGCACACGCCGAGAAGCCAACCAGCCATCGATATATTCACATCGTACATATAAGGAGGGTATTGGTGTACGACATCGTGCGCAAGCGGGTCCTCGGACCCCAAACCAAAGAGTTCGACATTCTCGCGCCAGAGGTGGCCCGCAAAGCAAAAGCGGGCCAGTTTGTGGTGTTGCGCGTCAGCGAGCGGGGGGAACGCATCCCGCTGACCATCGCCGACTATGATCGAGAAGCTGGCACTATCACCATCGTGGCGCAGGAGGTTGGCAAGACTACCACAGAGCTAGGGCAGATGTCCCCGGGCGACGCGTTAGCAAGCTTTACCGGGCCGCTGGGCCTACCCACCGAGATTGACAACTATGGTATCTGCGTCGTCGTAGGGGGTGGCCTGGGCATCGCGCCTATCTATCCCATCTGTCGGTCGCTTCGTGCTGCCGGCAACCATGTCATCGGCATCATCGGGGCTAGGACCAAAGAGCTGCTCTTCTGGGAAGAGCGCATGAGCGAGGTCACCGATGAGCTAATCGTCTGCACGGACGATGGCAGCTACGGACGCAAGGCGCTGGTGACGGTGCCCGTGGAAGAGTTGCACACGGAAGGTCGCACCATCGACCGCGTGTGGGCCATCGGCCCCGCCATCATGATGAAGTTTGTAGCCCTCACCACCAAAAAGTTCGGCACCAAGACCATCGTCAGCCTGAACTCGATCATGGTCGATGGCACGGGCATGTGTGGCGCCTGCCGTGTGGAGGTGAACGGCGAGACGCGGTTTGCTTGTGTGGATGGTCCCGAGTTTGACGGGCATGCGGTCAACTGGGATCTGCTCATGAGCCGCCAACGCATGTATGTTGATTTGGAAAAGCAAGCGCTAGAGGCCTACCAGGCAACGCTGCAGCGCTCGGTTACTGAGGAAGCATAGCCATGTCACCCAAAAACCAACTCCCTCCCCGCCAAGCGATGCCCGCCCGGCCGGCCGAGGATCGCCGTAAAGTCTTTGACGAGGTAACTCTTGGCTACTCGCCAGAGCTTGCGCAGCTCGAGGCGAGCCGCTGCCTGCAATGCAAACGACCGACGTGCATCGAGGGCTGTCCCGTACAGGTGCGCATCCCCGAGTTCATCCTCGCCCTGCGAGAGGGCGACATGTGGGGCGCCGTCGAGGCGTTGAAGGACAAGAACAGCCTCCCAGCCATCTGCGGGCGCGTCTGCCCTCAGGAGACCCAGTGCGAGGAGGCCTGCGTCCTATCCAGGCGAGGTGAGCCCGTGGCCATCGGACGACTGGAACGATTTGTGGCCGATTGGGAACGCGAGCAAGGCATGCGCATCCCCAACATCGCGCCTCCTACCGGCAAGCACGTCTGCATCGTAGGGAGCGGGCCATCGGGACTGACAGCGGCTGGTGACTTGGCCAAGCGTGGCCACAAGGTGACGGTGCTGGAATCACTGCACCTCCCTGGTGGTGTGCTCATGTACGGCATTCCCGAGTTCCGCCTCCCCAAGGACGTAGTACAGGCCGAGATCGGCTACCTGGAAAAGCTGGGCGTCGAGATCCGCTGTAACGCCGTCGTGGGCAAGCTCTATACTCTTAGCGAGCTCGCGAACACCTATGATGCCGTCTTTCTGGGCACCGGTGCCGGCCTGCCCATGATGATGCACATTCCTGGTGAAAACCTGAACGGCGTCTACTCGGCCAACGAGCTGCTGACGCGCACCAACTTGATGAAGGGCTACCTGTTCCCCGAGTGGGATACGCCCGTCAAAGTCGGCCGCAAAGTGGCCGTCGTTGGGGCTGGCAATGTGGCCATGGACGCTGCGCGTTCCTCGCTGCGACTGGGGGCAGACGAGGTGCATATCGTTTACCGACGCTCCCGGGTGGAGGTGCCAGCGCGAGCCGAGGAGGTCGAGCACGCCGAAGAGGAAGGCATCATCTTTGATTTTCTCACCAACCCGATAGAGATCCTCAGCGACGGCAACGGCTGGGTTGGCGGCATCAAGTGCATCCGGATGGAACTAGGCGAACCAGATGCCAGCGGCCGGCGACGACCTATCCCCATCGAGGGGTCCGAGTTCACCACCGAGATGGACACCGTCGTTATGGCGCTGGGGACCCGTCCCAACCCGCTGGTCTTCGCCGACGCCCCAGAGCTGAAGCGCACGCGGTGGGGCACCGTCGTGGCCGACGAAGCGACAGGCCGCACGCTCATGAAGCGCATCTGGGCTGGTGGCGATATCGTGACCGGAGCCGCCACGGTGATTAGCGCCATGGGCGCTGGCCGCACGGCCGCCACCGATATAGATCAGTATCTGGCCAACCCTGACCAACCATGGGAGAAGGCCAACACCTCTGAAGCGTAGAAACGCATCGATGCTACTACGGTAGCGTGAATGGGCGAGGACGCGCATCCTCGCCCATTTCTCTCCTGTACGGCCGTGAGAGGCGATGCTATAATCGGCATCAAAGAAAGGGGTGGTTACGTGGATCAGCTCATGCGAGAGATCCGTCAGCAACCAGAGATACTGAAACGTCTGACCACTGACTATTATGGACAGTTCGAGCAGGTCGCGGCAGCCATTCGCGCCCGAAACGTGCGCAGCGTAGTGATCGCCGCACGCGGCACTTCGGACAACGCGGCGCGCTATGCCCAATACCTGTGGGGCTACCAGCACCGTCTGCCCGTGGCGCTAGCGACGCCGTCCCTCTACACTCTCTATGGCTCGCCGCCGCGCTTGGCCGACACCCTTGTCGTCGGCATCTCCCAGTCCGGTACCTCGCCCGATATCGTGACCGTAGTAGAGGACGGTCGCGCCCAGGGCATGCTGACACTGGCGATCACCAACGCCACCGACTCGCCCCTAGCCCATGCCGCCGAGTTGGTGCTCGATTGCCACGCCGGCGTCGAGCACTCCGTGGCCGCCACCAAGACCTACACCGCCCAACTGGCCGTGGTGGCGCTCCTCAGCGCCGCGTTGAGCGCCGATGGTCCCATCCTAGCCACGCTGCGTGACATCCCCCAGGCCATCGAGCGAACCTTGGCCCAGAGCGACAATCTCAAAGAAGCCGCTCCCCGCTATGTCAGCATGACCCGCGCAGCCGTCATCGGCCGCGGGTTCAACTACTGCACGGCGTTTGAGATCGCGCTCAAGGTCGGCGAACTGGCCTACGTGGGAGCTACGCCTTACTCTTCAGCCGACTTTTTGCACGGACCCATCGCCATTGTGGAACCTGGGTATGCTGTGTTGCTCGCTGCGCCCAGCGGCAAGACCTTGCCAGAGATGCACGACCTAGGCAAGACGCTGCGCGACCGGGAGGCCGATCTGCTCGTGGTCTCCGATGACGCAGAGATGCTGTCCCTGGCCACCGTCGCCATGCCCCTGCCGCGTGGTATCCCCGAGTGGGCCTCGCCGCTGCTGGCCGTCATCCCGGGGCAGTTGCTGGCGCACCATCTCGCCATTGCC
>CAZTMY010000272.1:0-3458 GCA_964614895.1 uncultured Anaerolineales bacterium | reverse complement strand
CTATGGCCGCACCGATAAGAAGGACCAGCCGCGGGTGCCCATCACCGCCCGTCTCATGGCTGACATCATCGGCGTGGCCGGCGCCAACCGGTTCCTGATCATGGATTTGCACGCCGGGCAGATCCAGGGCTTTTTCAGCTTCCCTGGCGATGAGCTATCGGTCTTTCCGCTGCTGAGCCGACACTTTATCGACAAGGGTATCGAGGACCTGGTCGTCGTTGCGGCGGATCTCGGCTTTGCGAAAAAGGCCCGAAACTTTGCCGAGACGCTGGGCGCACCAGTGGCGTTCATCGAGAAGCGCCGTGACGGCGGAAACACCGAGTGCCTCTCCGTCATTGGGGATGTGCGCGGCAAGAAAGCCCTCATCGTAGATGATGAGGTCGATCGCGGCACGACGATTGCCGGCGCCGCTGACATCCTCCGCACTTACGGTGCCAAAGATGTGTATTGCTGCTTTGTGCACGCTACCTTCTCGGATGATGCAGCACAACGTATGGCAGAAGCCAACTTCCGCGAGATCGTGTGCACCAACACTCAGCCCATAACCCCTGCCAAGCGTCTGCCACGTATGACTGTGATCAGCCTTGGCCCCTGGATGGCCCGTGTCATCGATGCGGTGCACCGCGGCCAGTCGGTAGGGGACACCCTCCGCAGCTATGAACCCAACTATAGCTAGCATCACGCGCTAGCAACCGCGAGGCCGGACAGGGCGAACACTCCTCTGCCCGGCCTTTTGCTTTCCGTGCTATAATATCCCTATGCCAAACTAGAGGAGCAATCTTCTTATGCTGGGAGCGTTCAAGAGACTTTTTCGAGATCCATCCCAACGCGCCATCGATAAGATACAGCCCATCGTGGACCAGGTCAACGCGCTGGAACCAACGATGCAGGCTCGAACCGATGACGAGCTGCGCGCGCTGACGCGCGAGTTCCAGGAGCGCATCCAATCTGCCACGGCTGAGGATCAAGCCGCTATTTCGGATCTCCGCGACCAAGTCGATCGCGAACCGGACGCTGACCGTAGGCGTGAGCTACGCCGCGAGATCGAGCGTTTGCAGTCACGCATGGATGATGTCGAGCGCACGTTGCTTGACGAGATCCTGCCCACCGCCTTTGCGGCTGTCCGCGAGGCCGCACGGCGCACCATCGGGCTACGCCACTATGATGTACAGATCATCGGGGGCGTCGTTCTGCACCAAGGCCGCATCGCCGAGATGAAAACCGGCGAGGGCAAGACGTTGGTAGCGACCTTGCCGCTCTACCTAAACGCCCTTACCGGCCGCGGCGTTCACCTCGTGACGCCCAACGACTACCTCTCCAAGGTAGGGGCGCAGTGGATGGGCCCCGTGTATCACCTGCTTGGCCTCTCGGTGGGGGTCATCCAGTCCATTGGCAACGACCCAAGCATGAGTTCGTTCCTGTTTGACCCAGACTATCCCACCGAGGATGACCGCTACCTGCATCTGCGGCCCGTCACGCGGCGGGAGGCCTATCAGGCAGACATCACCTATGGCACCAACAACGAGTTCGGTTTCGACTATTTGCGCGACAACATGGTGCTCGATCTGGACCAGTGCGTGCAGCGTGAGCTCTACTATGCGATTGTCGACGAAATCGACAACATTCTCATCGACGAGGCGCGGACGCCCCTGATCATTTCTGGCCAGGCAGAGGAATCCACCGAGTGGTACCGACGTTTTGCAGACATTGCCGCTCGACTCCACGAGGGCACCCACTATGTCGTTGATGAGAAGCAACGTTTGGTCAGCGCCACCGATGAGGGCATCAGCCAAGTCGAGCGGCTGCTGGGGATCGACAACATATACTCCCCCGAACATTATGAGCTGACGCCCTACCTGGAGAATGCTCTCAAGGCCAAGGCGCTATTCCAGCGAGATCGCAACTATATCGTGCAAGACGGCGAGGTGATCATCGTCGACGAGTTCACCGGTCGCCTTATGTATGGTCGGCGCTACTCCGAAGGGCTGCATCAGGCAATCGAGGCCAAAGAGCGCGTGCCTATCCAGCGCGAGAGCCTCACCTTGGCAACCATAACCTTCCAGAACTTTTTCCGGATGTACCGGCGGCTGGCAGGCATGACGGGCACTGCAGCGACGGAGGAAGAAGAGTTCCACCTGATCTATGACTTGGATGTGGTTGTCATCCCCACGCACAAACCCATGATCAGAGAAGACTACCCCGACGTCGTCTACAAGACGACCGCGGCCAAGTACCGCGCCGCGCTGGATGAAATCAAGCGCGAGCACGAGCGCGGCCGTCCCATCTTGGTCGGGACCCTGGCCATCGAGACATCCGAGATGCTCTCTCACAAGCTCAAGCGCATGGGCATTCCCCACGAGGTACTCAACGCCAAGCATCATGAACGTGAGGCACATATCATCGCCCAGGCTGGTCGCCCCGGGGCAGTCACTATTGCCACCAACATGGCCGGTCGCGGCGTAGACATCCTGCTGGGCGGCAATCCCGAAGGCATGGCTCGCGAAGTCCTCCGCAAGAGAGGCTTGAGCTTGCAGAAAGTTGAGCCAGACATATGGGAGCAGGCTCTCGCCGAAGCGAACGAGATCTGTGCCCGCGACCACCAGAAGGTCGTAGAGTTGGGCGGACTGCACGTGATCGGCACCGAGCGCTACGAAGCCCGACGCATCGACAACCAGCTCCGTGGGCGAGCCGGCCGACAGGGCGATCCCGGATCGTCGCGCTTTTACGTGGCCCTGGACGACGAGTTGATGCGCCGCTTTGGTGGCGAATCACTTGCGCATCTGATGGACCGGTTGGGCGTAGATGATGATATCCCTATCGAACATAACATGGTCTCGCGGGCCATCGAGAACGCCCAGGTGCGGGTGGAAGGCTACAACTTTGACCTGCGCAAGCACATTCTCGAATACGACGATGTTGTCAACCAGCAGCGTCAGGTCATCTATGACCAACGGCGCCTGATCCTCTCGGAATCCAACCTGCGTCCCATGATCACCGAGATCCTGGAAGAGGTGCTGAGTGGGCTGATCGCCGAGTTTTGCGCCATAGCCACGAGCGTGGACGCGGACGATGAGGGCGCGTTGCTTGCCCTGCACGCGACCATCGACCGCATGGTACACCTTCCAGAGAAGATGTCGCCGGAGCGTTGGCGCAACATGACGGAGCAAGAGATCCTAACGGAGCTTTTCCCGTTGCTTGAGCAGCGATACGACGAGCACGAGCGCGAGGTAGGCTCTGACCTCATGCGACAGCTCGAGCGCGTGGTCATGCTGCGCGTCATCGACCGCGCCTGGGTGGATCACCTGACAGCACTAGACGAGCTCCGCGAAGGCATTGGGCTACGCGCCGTTGGTCAAAGGAACCCGCTGGTCGAGTACAAGCGCGAGGCGTTCGCCATGTTTGACCAGCTCCTGGAAAGCGTCAAGATGACCATCGGATCCATGATCCTGAATGTGCGC
>CAZTMY010000271.1:0-3490 GCA_964614895.1 uncultured Anaerolineales bacterium | reverse complement strand
CTGGACATCAGTATAGACTACACGCCGCACTCCACGTCTCTCCATCTGGTGCGCTAGGTCCATGGCCGAGATTTCACTGATCTCGCGCCAGCCGTGCGTCGTCACACGCCCGCCACGAGCGTCGATGCCTACGACGATGCGCTCACTCCCAAAGCGTGCCAGCGCCTCCGTCACTAACTTGGGATCCCGAACGGCAACGGTTCCTAGGATGACGCGGCATACGCCCGCGTCCAGCATCCTCTGCACATCCTCCAACGTGCGCAATCCACCGCCGAACTGGACCGGCACTCCCACCTCATCAAGGATATCGGCCAGCGCTGCGAGATTGGCACTGGCCTCGTCCCCCAGCGCACCGTCCAGGTTTACCACGTGCAGCCATCGGGCGCCCTGTTCCTCCCAGGTGCGCGCCATCGCTGCCGGATCCTCTGCGTACACCCGTTCCCGGCTCGCCTCTCCCTGCACCAGGCGCACGCAACGCCCGCGCCGCAAGTCGATGGCGGGATAGACGATCATTCGGTCACCGGCCCTAGGCCTGCCATGGCCAGGAAGTTCTTCAAGATGCGCTCACCCACATTCTGACTCTTCTCGGGGTGGAACTGGATCGCCACCAGGTTGCCCCGCGCAATGGCCGAGACGAACCCCTGATCATAATCTGTGCGAGCGGCGATCAGATCCTCGTCTGGCGTTTCGCAATAGTACGAATGGACGAAATAGGCATAGCTGCCGTCTGGGACGCCCGCCCACAACGGCGTCGCCTTGGTCTGATGGATCTGATTCCACCCCATGTGTGGCACGGTAACCTCCGCACCGAATCTTCGGACGCGCCCCGGCACGATTCCGAGTCCTCGGTGTTCGCCCATCTCCTCACCGACCTCGAAAAGCACTTGCATCCCAATGCAGATGCCTAGAAACGGTACGCCATCCTGGATGGCACTAAGGATAGCATCCTCTAGATGCCGAGACCGCAGGTTGCTCATGGCATCGCCAAAGCTCCCTACGCCGGGCAGCACTAACGCTGTCGCTCGAGCGATCTCGCGGGAATCCTCAGCCAGCGTGGCTCCGACGCCAAGCCGTCGGAACGCCATGAGTACGTTGCGCAGGTTGCCAGCGCCATAGTCAATGATGGCGAGCACGTCACAATACCCCCTTGGTGGAGGCAATCCCAGCACGACGTGCATCACGCGCCACAGCTTGCCCCAAGGCTCTACCGAGAGCCTTGAAAATGGCCTCGATGATGTGATGGCTGTTCGCGCCGTACTCTAGCGTGACGTGCAACGTCATGTTGGCGTTGTGGGCTAGGGCCCGAAGGAACTCGGGCACGAGTTCCGTGTCAAAATTGCCTATCTGAGCGCAGGGGATGGCAGCACGGTAGACCATCAGCCCACGCCCAGACAAATCGACCCTCACAGAAGCCAGCGCTTCGTCCATCGGCAACGTCTGGCTCCCGTAGCGGGTAATCCCGGTCTTTTCGCCCAGAGCATCGGCCAAGGCTTGTCCCATGGCGATGCCCACATCCTCCACGCTGTGATGCGCGTCGACTTCCAAGTCGCCTTGGCAGGATACGCGCAAGTCCATCAAGCTGTGCACGGCCATCTGACTCAGCATATGGTCAAAGAAGGGAACGCCAGTTGCGACCTCATAGTGCCCGGTGCCGTCTAGGTCAAGCTCGACACGAACGTCCGTCTCGCGCGTTTTGCGTTCCACTACCGCCGACCGTGATTCATCCATGACTTCTCCTAGAGCTCCCGCAATGCGGCAAGCACGGCGTCATTCTGGTCTGGGGTGCCCACCGTGATGCGCACGTGCCTGCGCAATACCCCCTGGTCAAAGTATCGCAGTAGGATACCCCGCGCCTCCATGTGCGCCCGCAACTCCCCAGCGTCTAGATCTTCCAACCGACACAGCAGGAAATTCGCATGGCTAGGGTAGGGTTGAAGGCCATCGAGCTCTTCCAAGGCTGAGGCCATGCGCTCACGCTCGGCCACGATAGCCGCCACTCGATCCAAAGCCGCCTGCCTATCGCGCAACGTCGCTAGGGCGGCGGCCTGTGCCGGCCCATTGACATTATAGGGCGACTTTTGCTTGAGGAGCAGCTTGGCTAACCGAGACGGACACACCCCGTAGCCAACGCGCATCCCTGCCAGGCCAGCCCATTTGCTAAAGGTGCGCAGCACGACCAAACGGTCGTGCTCGGCCACCAGAGCAGCGCGAGACTTGCCGCCGAACTCGACGTACGCCTCATCCAAGACGACGAGCAGCGGGAGAGCGAGCAGCCGCTCGAGGTGCGCCTGGCTCAGGAGACCGCCGTCGGGGTTGTTGGGCGAGGCAAGGAACAGGATACGCAAACGCGGGTCCGCCTCACAGATGTCGCTGATGGCGTCCACGTTCACGTCAAAAGGGCCCACACGCGGCACTTCTCGCACGGGAATGCCATCGCACCCACCATAGAAAGCGTACATGCCAAAGGTGGGGGGACACGTGAGAATCTCAGAGACGCCCTGTCCGCTGGAATCGGGTCGCACCAAGCGCAGGATCAGCTCAATCAGTTCATCGGAACCATTCCCCACGACGATCTGGGCGGTGTCCGCGCCCACGAATTCAGCGATCGCCTCGCGCAACCTTCGCGCCAAAGGATCAGGGTAGCGATGAAGCTCACGGTAGCTCCCCACGGCCTCCAAGGCCGCCTGCGTTGGGCCGTAGGGGTTCTCGTTAGCATCCAACTTGATCAGTTGGGCCATCGGCACGCCTAGTCGCTCGGAAGTAGTCTCCAGCGGCTCGGGCGCGTACTCTTTCACCGCGTCGAGGCGTGCGTCGAGAAAGCTCCAGAGGTCCGTGTCACCTAGCGTCATGGCTGCTCATCCTCCTCGAACCTGCGGCGCATGGCGGCGGCATGCGCCGTCAGTCCCTCAGCCTCTGCCACGGTGACCGCCGTTCCCGTTAATGCTTTTGCCTGTATAGCGCTCAGGCCAAACACACTCGTGATCTTGACGAAATCCCACACCTGAAGCGGCGAGCTGAATCGCGCCGTGCGGCTGGTAGGCATGATATGAGTCGGCCCCACGGCATAATCGCCCAACGCCTCCGAAGCGTACTCGCCCACAAAGACGCCTCCTGCGTGGCGCACCTTGCCCAGCCACTCCCAGGGGTTACGCAATAGTAGGCAGAGATGCTCCGGCGCGAACAGATTGGCGAGCTCCATGGCCTCGTCCAGCGACTCGACCACGGCGATCGCCCCACGCGAGGCAAGCGAATCCGCGATGACCTCCCGTCGCGACAGCGTCGCCATCTGCTCGGATAGCTCGCGCTGTGCCGCTTCCGCGAGCATTTGGCTCGTGGTGATTAGCATCGCTGTCGCCATGGGATCATGCTCCGCCTGGGCCAGCATGTCCGCAGCCACCAACCCCGGATCGGCGCTATCACCGGCCAACAGCAAGGTTTCCGTTGGACCGGGCAGTTGGTCGATGCCCACAACGCCATAGACGCGCCGCTT
>CAZTMY010000270.1:0-3492 GCA_964614895.1 uncultured Anaerolineales bacterium | reverse complement strand
GACCGATCCCGCCACGCTAGATGCGGCCACGAGCGAGCTTCTCGGCCTATCGATAGCCGCTATCGTGCCAGAACGCGAAACGCTTGTGAGGGAGGGACGCCTAGCTGACGGCGCCCTAGGAGACCGTACCGAGCCCAAGCTCTACCTGCCGCCTGTCCTGGAAGCCGAAAGCCGCGCGGCCCGCCGCCTAGCGCGGCTCTTGAGGACGCCATTGCTTG
This sequence comes from uncultured Anaerolineales bacterium, assembly GCA_964614895.1. Lineage (GTDB taxonomy): Bacteria > Chloroflexota > Anaerolineae > UBA1429 > UBA1429 > DAIRUQ01. Next base: position 3,274 of record CAZTMY010000270.1, on the reverse strand, counting down.
GTCTCTCGTCCGACCAAGCCCAGGGGCTTATTCAGCGCCACAGCGAGGGCGCCCTGACCGATGAGCAAGCATTGGCAATCAGGCACGTCCTCGAGGGGACCCGTCTCGTGATCCTCACCGGCGGACCCGGCTCTGGTAAGACGACCACCGTCCGCTCGCTCATTCGCTGCCTAGAGGCCATCGGGCGCTCCTACGCACTATGTGCCACGACCGGCCGTGCCAGCAAGCAACTGGCGACCTCTGCCCAGCGCAACGCCGCTACCGTACACCGCCATCTAGGGATCGGGGTGCCCGGGCGAGATCTCGTCAAGGCCAAGGAGCAAGTCCTAATCGTGGACGAATCGTCCATGATCGACAACTGGCTGCTCGACGAGATGCTTGCTCGCATCGGTGGCCACACCCAGCTCTTGCTGGTAGGCGACGTGGACCAGCTCCCACCCGTCGGGGCGGGCGCGGTGCTCCAGGATCTGATCGAGGCTACCGACGCCGGTCTCCCTAACGCTATCGTTGTCCGACTAACACAGCTATTTCGGCAATCAGCAGGTCGCGAGAGCCTCATCGCCGCTAACTGCCGCCGCGTTCGCCAGGGGATCCGCCCAGCTCGCCCCGATGGCCCGCAATCCGACTATTTCGAGATGCCAGCCAACACCCCAGAAAGCGCCCGTGAGCTGGCAGTGTCCCTGGCCTCCCATCGCCTACCCAAGTTCCTGGACATCCCGCCAGATGAGATCCAGGTGCTGGCCCCGATGCATGGGGGGGAGGCGGGGGTGCAAGCCATCAACAGGGCCCTCCAGGAAGTGCTCAATCCTCCCGCTCGGGGCAAGGGCGAGATTCCAGTTCCCGGCAGACAGGGCTCAGCCAATGGCCCCGCGGCGCTGCGCGTGGGCGACAAGGTTCGGCAAACGCGCAACAACTATCACAAGGGGGTGCTTAACGGAGACCTGGGGCGGGTCGTAGCCATAGACGCAGCCAGTCGCACGCTCACGGTGGCATTCGATGACCGTCGCGTGCCTTACACATGGGACGACCTCGACGAGCTCGTACATGCATGGGCTATGACGGTGCATTCAGCCCAAGGCTCGCAGTGGCCTGCCGTCGTCGTCATCATGCTCACCAACCACTTTGTGATGCTCGAGAGGAACATCCTGTATACCGCCCTCTCACGCGCTGAGCGACTCGCGGTGCTGATCACCCAAGAGAAAGCGCTACGCATCGCCATAGCCCAAGACCGATCATCGCGGCGTCGTACTGCCTTGGCTGCGCGACTTCAAGCTATCGCGTCGACGGGCTAGTAGCAGCTCTCCCACGCCTAATACCTGGCAATGATCTCTTGACGCAGCCACAGCCATTCCTTGACACTCTACCTGCCTTGTGCGATACTCGCGTAAGCTTCGTGCATGTGGAGAAACTGCGTTCTTGTTCTAGGAGATGCTCGTCAGGCCAATGGGGGCTTGGCCACGCAAGGATTCAGAGAGGGCCGTGATGCCCATCCTCAAGGAAAGCGATTTCGAGATCATCACGCGAAGCCCCGAACAGACAATCGCGGTAGGTCGGCGGCTGGGCGAGCTGCTCAGGCCAGGCGATGTCGTTTGCTTGCAAGGGGCTCTAGGTACGGGCAAGACGTGTCTGACCAAAGGGATTGGCGCAGGGCTAAAGGTCGTGGGCAAGATCGTCAGCCCGACGTTTGTTTATATCAACGAGTATGGGCCTGAAGGACCTGGTTCCTATCTTTACCACGTGGATCTCTATCGCGTCGAGGATCCTAGCTCCCTGTATAACCTTGGTCTGGATGATTATATCTACGGCGATGGTGTTACTGTGATCGAATGGGCAGAACGCGCTCAGGAACTCCTTCCAGCCAAACGCCTGTGGGTTGCGATTCGAGATCTGGGGGGGCAGCGGCGGTGCTTTGTGTTCACGGGTATGGGCGTTCACTATAAAGCCACCGTAGCCGCACTTCAACGGGCCATCGCACCTGATCGTCCGCCAAAAGGCCAGGAAGCATGATCATCGCGGCTATCGATACGGCTACGCGACAGGCGAGCGTTGCCCTGTACGATGAGCGAGGCGTGCTGGCCGAGTCCAGTTGGCGAACTGAGAACCAACACTCGGTGGATACGCTCCCCGTCCTCAAATCCCTGATGCGCCTGCAGCACCTTCAGCCCTCCGCGCTGGGAGCTTTGGCGGTGGCATCGGGACCGGGGTCGTTCACAGGCTTGCGCATCGGCATGAGCTTGGCCAAGGGGCTCGCGCTGGCTCTGGATCTTCCCATTGTGGGCATACCAACTCTGGCCGTCACGGCGTATGTTGCTGGCGATCCGGGCTGCCCTCTCTGGGCCGTCATGGAGGCCGGGCGCGACCGCTTGTGCGTCCAGCCCTTCCGGTTTGAAGAGGGGTTGCCGGTAGCCGAGGCCGAGGCGCAGGTCGTGGAGGCGACTGTTTGGGCGCCGGATGCTAGTCAACCTCTCCTTCTTGCGGGCGAACTCCGAGCCGACGTGGTTGAAAGGCTTCTGGGACTACCGGACGCGGAGAATATCGCCATCACATCCTTCGCTAGTTCGCTGAGAAGGGCGGGTTACCTGGCAGAGTTGGCGTGGGAGCGGGTGCAGCGCCAAGAGGTCAACGATCTCGACACCCTTGATCTCACCTATGCCCAGTAGGTCAGAGATGACATACGCTCACGGAGTGGCCCTTTGCTGAATCTCGCAGGGCTCCCCTTCCATCTTGACCTGATGCGGCTACGGGATGTTCCTGCGGTGGTGGCTCTCGAACGGAGCGTGTTCGCATCGCCTTGGCCAGCGAGTGCGTTTGTGCACGAGGTCTCGCAGAATCCCTTATCGCGCTATCACGTGTTGAGGGGAAAAGGCGCGGTTAGGCAGGATCATCTGCCCGCCCTGCTCGGGTACGTTGGCTACTGGCTGGCTGTGGATCAGGCACACGTTGGTACTCTGGCCGTGCATCCCGAGTGGCGAGGGCGAGGGCTGGGGGAGCTGCTCTTCCACACGATCGTCGTCGAGGCGCGAGAAGCTGGAGCTGCCACGATGACGCTGGAAGTGCGCGAGACCAACCGACCAGCACGTAATCTGTACAGCAAGTATGGCCTAGAAGTGGTAGGGCGCCGCCGAGGGTACTACACAGATAATGGCGAGGATGCCCTGCTTATGACTGTTGGCGGGTTGCCGGATGTCACTTACGGTCAGCAGCTAGAGAGGCTGGCCAGAAGCCTTGAGCGACGCCTACGGGAAACGTTCGGGGCACAAGCTCAAACCAAGCC
>CAZTMY010000269.1:0-3502 GCA_964614895.1 uncultured Anaerolineales bacterium | reverse complement strand
GATGCTCGGCTGCGGGTGCGCGTACGCCTCGGCTCCCAGACTGACAAGGGTGTTCAGGGCTTTTTGAGTATGGATCAACTTGTCTCCTATGACTGGGAGCTGGCTCTCGGTGACGATCCGCTCTCTCGAGAGGAGTTCGAGCGGTTGGCGGCGCTCAAGACGCCGCTTGTGCGCATGCGTGGTCAATGGGTGCTCCTCCAACCGGATCAGGTAGAAGCCGCGATCGCCTTCTGGAAGCGGCAGCAGGCGCGCGGCAGTATGACGCTCGGCGAGGCCTTGCGACTCGCCCTGGGCGGCAAGGATACACTGGATGGCCTGCCCGTTGCCGATATTCAGATGGACAGTTGGCTTCAGGATCTGGTGCACGCGCTTGAAGATGGGCAGCGGTTTGAGCTGTTGCCTCCCCCTGAGGGCTTTCGCGGCGAGTTGCGCCCCTACCAGGTGCGTGGGATGGCGTGGATGGCTTTCATGACGCGGCTAGGTCTGGGCGTCTGTCTGGCCGACGATATGGGATTAGGCAAGACCATCCAGACGATCGCCTTGCTCCTACACGACAAGGAGGAAGGGGAGCTTGATAGGCCGGCTCTGGTGATCTGCCCAACGTCCGTCGTGGGCAACTGGCGTCGTGAGGTCCAGCGGTTCGGCCCAGACCTGCGGGTGATGGTTCACCATGGCACGGGGCGGGCTGGAGGGGAGGATTTGCGTCAGGAGGCCCTCGAGCATGATCTCGTGATCAGCACCTATGGCTTGGCCTGGCGAGATCTGGAAGATCTACAGCGCATCTCGTGGCGGTATGTCTTTCTGGACGAGGCGCAGAACATCAAGAACCCGTCCACAAAGCAGGCTCATGCAGTGCGACGCCTGTCGGGCGAGAGACGAGTGGCGCTTTCTGGCACGCCGGTGGAGAATCGCCTCTCCGAGCTTTGGTCCATTATGTCGTTTCTCAACCCTGGCTATCTGGGCGGTTTTGATCGATTCCGGCGCAACTATGCCGTGCCCATCGAGCGTTACCAGGACAATGAGGCGCTGCAGGAACTGCGCACGTTGGTGCAGCCCTTTGTGCTGCGTCGCGTCAAGACCGATCCCTTGGTCATCCAGGATTTGCCCGAGAAGTTGGATGCGAAGGTTTACTGCAACCTTACACGTGAACAGGTTACCATTTACGAAGCGATCGTTCAGGATGCGATGAGGTCCATCGATGAGAGCGATCAGGACATCGCGCGAAGAGGCCGTGTATTGGTCATGCTGACCCGGCTGAAACAAGTATGTGACCATCCCGCGTTGATGCTGGCCGATGGATCTCCGGTAGGACGTCGCTCCGGCAAAGTGAACCGCCTGAGCGAGATGCTGGAAGAGGTGCTGGCCGTGGGCGACCGAGCTCTGGTGTTCACTCAGTTCGCTCAAATGGGACACCTGCTGCAGCGCCATCTGCAAGACATTTTCCAGCAAGAAGTGCTATTTCTGTATGGAGGGACCCCTCAGAAACAGCGCGATGCTATGGTCACGCGGTTCCAAGAGGATGAGGACGCCCCCCATATCTTTTTGCTGTCGCTAAAGGCGGGTGGCACCGGCTTGAACCTGATGCGCGCCAATCACGTTTTCCATTTCGATCGTTGGTGGAACCCGGCGGTGGAGAACCAGGCTACCGATCGTGCCTATCGCATTGGGCAACGACGCGATGTGCAGGTGCACAAGTTCGTGACCGTGGGTACCCTCGAGGAGCGCATCGATGCGCTGATTGAGAGCAAGCGCGAGTTGGCAGAGAAGGTGGTTGGGGCTGGCGAAGGATGGTTGGCGGATCTGGATACCGACGCTTTGCGAGAACTGGTGATGCTACGCGACGATGGCGTGATGGATGAGTAGCGCTCGAGTGGGGGTGCTATGGGAGATCGAGTGACGAACACCAATGGACTGGGCTTGGGGTGGTGGGCCTCCAGATGGCAGGCTGCCGTGGCTCGTATCCTGGGACCTGTGAGTGTGTCTGAGGGGCGCGCTCTGGTACGGCGGGGGCTAGTCAGTGGGCTTTCCGTCGAGGTCGGGTTGCTGCGTGGGCAAGTGAGTTCATCTGATGAGGCCGCCTGTCGCGTGCGGGTCTCGCTGCGCACCCTCACCGACAGCGAATGGGATCGTTGCTTGGATGCACTGGCTAGTCAGGCCGCTTTTGCAGCGCAGTTGCTGAACGCAGAGCTGCCGCGCGGCGTCGAGGGTGTTATGAGAACACTGGGTGTTCCTCTCTTTCCTGAGAGACGAGGCGACATGGAAGCAGAGTGCACCTGCGGCCACTTGCGATCGTGTCAACACATCGCTGCTGTCCTTCTTGCTGCGGGGGAACGCTTGGCTGAGGATCCTTTCTTGCTGTTCGAGTTGCGTGGCTGCACGCGCGATGACTTGATTGCGTCACTGCGTGATCGGCGGCTGGATGCGGCTCAGCGACGACAGGCGATAACCAGACGCGGGTCAGCCGATGCGGCGTCGGCGCCTCGTGATGACTTGGTTGAAGCGCTCGACACGTTCTGGCAGATGGGCACCGATGTGCGCGATCTGCCTCTGAAGGTAGAGCCACCAGAGGTGACCATGGAATCACTCAAGATGCTTGGCGAACTGACGTTTGCCGAGGATGAGCATCTCGTTGACCGCCTGGAACCCGTGTATCGTGCGGTGACAAAGCGTGCGCTTGAGGTCGCCTACGACGACCATCAGACGCCAGAGGACTAGTTGACGTCCAGGGCTGGCGTTTCTATATTGATTGGCAACGCTGGTGTGGGATCGCGCTCTGAAGGGATTAGAGATGGAAGACTCTACCCGTTCTTATCGGGCGCTGTTTCAGGGCTTGGTGTACAACGAGCAAGGTGTGCCGGCAGAGGTACGCTTTGTGGGTGGCGAGCCCCACTATGTTGTGATGGACGACGGCTTTGAGCGCTACGTCCAAGCCAAGTGCGTGGATGATGCCGTTCTAGCCGAGCTTCAACGTCAGGCGGACGACCAGCAAGAGGAGCTGGTTGATGCCATGCTGCGCGTCATGGGGCGCGATGATGTCCTCACCAAAGCTGCTCTGGGCGCGTCGCTAAGCAACCTCGCTATGAGCCTGCGAGAGAGCGCTCCTGCGCAGTGGCTGCCGTGGCTTCAGATGTTGGGGTTCCGGATCATCATCGATGTGCACGGCCAGCTAGTGGCGCTAACCTACGACTCTGGCTTGGAGCCCCCTGAAGACTACTAGCGGCCTCTCCTAGCACCTGATAGAGGCAATCCTAGACATCTACCTTTTTGCTTCCTGATGGTTGGCCTAGGCCAATATGCCGCTGCGCTCCTGATTTCGATGGGTGGGTGCGACGATCTGTCTAGCCGCGCTGCTACACGGTATTCTGTGTGCTCTCTTCGGCAACGATAGTGGCGACGGCAGGCTCGTTCTTGGGTCTTACGTGGTTGGGAGCTTGACCGTAGCCATCGCGTTACGTGTGGGCCGTGAAGAGTCTGTTGTGATGTGCCAGTTCGGGCCAGCATA
>CAZTMY010000268.1:0-3506 GCA_964614895.1 uncultured Anaerolineales bacterium | reverse complement strand
CGAGGGCGCACAGGCCAGCCCATAAGCCCTGGACGGATGCCGCCGAGCCAAAGCCCCAGGTGCCGGTCACATCGTAGAAGCCATGCCGGATCTGGTAGGCCAGGTGCGGCAGGGCGACGAGGAGCCCAGCTCCCAGGCCCACGATGGTCTCGGGACAGCGCGCGTGCTGCCAGAAGATGGCCATCCCCAGCAGAACGGCGGCGACGATTGGCCAAGCGGCCAGGTGCGTGCCCAATGCCAATCCGGCAGCCAGACCAGCCTCGAGCCAGCCGCGGGGGTCGCGCGCATGGAAGACCAGCACCAGGCCGTGCAACGCCAGCGCGGCGATGGGCGCAATCCAGGCGGCAGGGCCGACGTCGCGGGCGGCCTGGATTGCCAGGGGGTGCAACGCGTAGGCCAGGCCTGCCACCAAAGCGGGGCCGTAGCTGTAGCACCGCCGCGTGAGATCGAACACTAGGGCAGCGGCCAGCCCGGCGACGAGGCCGTGTAGCAGCACCACAGCGCGCGGGTCGCGCCAGATGGTGAGAGCCAGGGCATCCAGATACGCGCCGGTAGGGGGTTGCACTAGATCGCCAGCGGGCGCGGGCGCGCCGGTGAAGGGAATCACCCCGCCCAGCAGGTCCTCGGCGCGGAGCAGGGCTCCCGCGCCCACCTCGTCGAGGGGCGCTAGCCCGGGCAGGAGGAGGCGCAACCCCACCGCGAGCCCGGCGATGGCCCACTGGATCCAGCGGTACCAGGAGGGCGTGTCGATGATCTGCGTCGCGTCGGGCGTCTGGGCGGTGGTTTGCTGCGTCATGGTGTGATTCTAGCACCTGGGGCTTGAGGTCGCAAGGGTGCGAGCTTGGCACGCACTTGTCTTCCGGCTAGGATGAAGGCAAGACACAGCACGACGGGGAGGCGAGGCATGGCGACGCGTGGTCGGGTGGTGGTGTCTGGGGCATCGTCGGGGATCGGGTGGGCGGTAGCGGAGCGGTTCGCAGCCGAGGGCTGGCGCGTGTGCGCCACGGCGCGGCGCGAGGCATCGCTGCGTCAGTTGGTGGCGCGCCTGCCAGGCGAGGACCACTTGGTGGTCGCGGGCGACTATGCCGAGGTGGCAACCGCAGACGCCATCGAGGCGCTGGTGGTGGAGCGATGGGGCGGGCTGGACACGTTGGTCAATTGTGCCGGCGTGTTCATGGGCGGCGATCCCATCACTACCCCGATGGACGAATGGCGGCGTCCGCTGGACGTGATGTTGAATGGCGCCGTTAACCTTACGCGCATGGCCGTCCCGTTGATGGCCGATGGCGGGCGGATCATCCATGTGACCTCGATTCATGGCACCCGCGCCGAGCGAGGCGCCAGCGCGTATGCCATCGCCAAGGCCGCTTTGGACCAGTACTGTCGCAGCTTGGCGGTGGATTTGGCGCCACGGGGGATCCTGGTGAACGCTATTGCCCCCGGGTTCGTGGATACGCCCATGAGCGTCATGGACGGCGTCAACGAGCTGGAGACGGACTGGTTTCGCGCCAACTATGTGGAGGGCCACCATCTGCCGCTGCGGCGGGCCGCTCGGCCGGAGGAGATCGCCGGCGTGGCCTGGTTTCTGGCCGGGCCGGATGCGACCTACATCACCGGCCAGGTCCTGGTGGTGGACGGCGGCCTGACCATTACGTTCTAGGAGAAGCCCATGCGTATCGAATCCGTGGACCTGTTCTATCTCTCGATGCCGGAGGTGCGCGACATCGGCGATGGCAGCCAGGACGCTTTGCTGGTGCGGGTGGAGGCGGGCGGCTATGTGGGCTGGGGCGAGTGTGAGACCTCGCCGCTTACATCGCTGGCCAGTTGGGTCTGCCCCATGTCGCATAGCGCCTGCAAGCCGGTGCGCGACTCGGTGGTCGGCCAGCCACTGGATGACGTGGCAGACATCGCCCGGATCAACGCAGAGGTCCGCGCCAACTCGCTGGATTTGCTCCAGGCGGCCCACACCCTCTCGGGCGTGGACATTGCCTTGTGGGATGCGCTGGGGCATAGGCTCAGCGAACCGGTCTATCGCTTGCTGGGGGATGCCAAAGCTTATCCCAAGCTGCCCTATGCCTCAGTGCTGTTCGGGGATGAGCCGCAGGAGACGTTGATCAAGGCGCGCGAAGCACGGGCGGCGGGCTATCGTGCCGCCAAGTTTGGCTGGGGGCCGTATGGGCGGGGTTCCGTGCAAGATGACGCCGACCAGGTGGCGGCGGCGCGGGAGGGTCTGGGTGATGACGGTATCCTGCTGGTGGATGCTGGCACCATCTGGGTGGACGATGTGTCGCGGGCCGCGGAGCGGCTGCCAGCGCTGCGGCAGGCGGATGTAACCTGGTTGGAGGAGCCCTTTGTCTCGGGCGCGACGACGGCGTATTCCGAGCTGGCGGCGTTGGCCGGCTCGGTGCGGCTGGCAGGCGGCGAGGGCAGCCACACGCCCTACATGGCGATGCAGATGATCGACCACGCGGGGATTGGGTATGTGCAGATCGACGCGGGGCGCGTGGGCGGGATTACGTCGGCGCGGCGGGTGGCCAAGTACGCGTGTGCCCGCGGCGTGCAGTACGTCAACCATACGTTCACGACGCAACTGGCGTTGAGCGCATCCTTACAGCCCTATGCGGGGTATTGGGATTGGGAGCTGTGCGAGTATCCGGTGGAGAGCTCGGCCATGGCGCGGGCTATCACGAGGGGGGCGCTGCGACGCGATGCCGAGGGGCTGGTGTACCTGCCCGACGCGCCTGGCCTGGGATTGGACGTGGATGTGGAGGGCATCCAACGATATTTGGTAGAGGTCGAGATCCGGGTGAGCGGCGACGTGCTATATCGGACGCCATCGCTATGAGGGCTGCTCGGAGCTCTGCCGCGACGCGCGCCAATGGTCGAGGTCCTGGTACGTGCGGATAGCGCCGCCCTCGATGGCCCAGAGGGCCGTGGCCTGATTGGCGATGAATGCTCGGTCGTGGCTGACGGCTAGCATGGTGCCCTCGTAGCTCGCCAAGGCCTCCTCAAAGCGCTCGCGGGAGGGGATGTCCAGGTGGTTGGTGGGCTCGTCCAGGATCAGCAGGTTGCAGCCCTCCAGGACCAGCGTGCCCAGCGCCAGCCGGGCGCGCTCGCCGCTGCTCAGGTTGCCGATCGGTTGAAATACCTCATCCCCTGAGAAGAGAAACAGGTGCAGAAAGCGTCGCGCGTCGGTCTCGTCCAGGGGAGCGGCGCGGCGTACCGTCTCGTAGGGCGTGAGGGCCGGGTCGAGGGTGTCGTGGCCCTGGGCCAGATAGCCCCAGCGCACGCCCGCGCCCAATGTCACGGTGCCGGCAGTGGGCTCCTCCTCGCCGATGATCAGGCGCAATAGCGTTGTCTTGCCCGAGCCATTGGGTCCTATCAGGGCGATACGTTCGCCACGACGCAGCATCAGCTCCACGTCCGCGAACAGGGTCCGCTGGCCATAGCGCTTGGCGATGCTGTCCAGTCGCACCACCTCCTGGCCACAGGGCGGCGTCTCGACG
>CAZTMY010000267.1:0-3510 GCA_964614895.1 uncultured Anaerolineales bacterium | reverse complement strand
ATCGCCTTGGAGATCACCGAACGAGGTCCTTGGGAGCTGTGGACATATCCACCATCGAAAGAGTAAAGGGAGGAGGCGCCTAGTGACGCAAGCTGCCAAACGGCCCAACGTCAATCCCGCTCAAGTTCGCAAGTCGCTGATCACCTGGGTCGTGATCGTTGCCGCTGTGATTGCTGTCACCCAGATCGGGTGGAGCAATATCTGGCGCGAGGTCTTTATCCGGCCCTTTCTGAACGCATTGCTCTTCTTGTATGCTCACTTGGGGGAGAGCTTTGTTGTCGCCATCGCCGTGTTTACGCTGCTACTTCGTCTCATCACGACGCCGCTGCAAGTCAAGCAGATCCTGATGGCCCGTCACATGAGTGAACTACAGCCCAAGCTGCAAGATATCCAGAAAAAGTACGGCGGCGACAAGCAGCGCTTGGCACTGGAGCAGCAAAAGCTTTACAAGGAGGCCGGGGTGAACCCGTTGGGAGGATGCCTGCCCACTCTGGTGCAGTTGCCCATCTGGTTCGCCCTCTACTCGTCCATCGGCACGCTTCTCGCCGATACGCCGGTGGAACTCATGGCGTTAGGGCAGCGGGCGTATGCGTCATTCGCGCGTCTCACAACGATCGTGCCTCTCCAGAGCCGGTTCCTGTGGCTGAACCTGGCACGCCCAGACCAGTCCAGTTTTCCGTATCTGCTCCCAATCCTCGTGGGTGGCACCATGTGGCTGCAGCAGAAGCTGATGACGCAGCCTTCGTCGGATTCGCAGCAGGCGCAGATGAACCAGACGATGCAGATCATGATGCCCGTCATGTTCGGGTTCTTTACGCTGCAGTTCTCCTCAGGACTAGCCATCTACTTTATCATCTCGAACACCATTGGTATTCTCATGCAACTGCTGATTAACCGGCTGTGGGGTACACCCAAGACCGAGGCGGCTGAGGCTTAGGGACAGGGGCAAAGAAGCATGACCGAACAGGACAACGTTCGTGAGTTCACAGGCAAGACCGTGCAGGAGGCCGTGGAAGCCGCGCTCGGTGCGCTGGGGATCGACGAGGACGCGCTAGAATACGAGATAGTACGCAGGCCCGAACGGTCGCTATTTGGGCTGGTGCGTACGGGCGAGGCGACCATTCGGGTCAGGATTCCTGCGGAGGAACCAGAGGAGGGAGAGGCCGCCGCTGAGCCGGAGCAAGCGGAAGAGATGGAGCCCCAGCTCAAGGAGACCGAATCACAAGAGGCGCAAGAAGAGCTCGAGCCCGCCATGCGGGACCATCGCCTCAAGCACAATCCCCCATCGCTACAGGATGCTGCCGAGGAGGTTGTCACGACACTTCTGGACTATTTGGGGGTTTTGGCTGCGGTAGAGGTCGTCGATCCCGGTGGCAGAATTGACCCCGAGACGGGCGAGGCCGTACCTCTGCAGCTCAACGTTGTCGGTGATGACCTGGGTATTCTGATTGGGCGACGTGGCGAGACGCTACGTGATTTTCAGTTCATCTCTCGCTTGATCATCAGTCGCAAAATCGGCGTGTGGCCCAATATGGTGCTAGACGTCGAGGGTTACAAAGAGCGACGGAGGGAGACACTACAAGCGCTAGCCAGGCGCATGGCGGACCAGGTCCGCGAGACCGGGCGCCCGCTATCGCTGGAACCTATGCCCCCCAACGAACGGCGGATGGTGCATATGGCTCTGCGCAATGACCCTGACGTGTACACGGAAAGCAGCGGGGAAGAGCCTCGTCGCAAGGTGAGGATCTACCCACAGGACTAGCGAGGGTACCTTGGCACAAGCGCCCGAGTATGTGGTGATCGGGCACGTTACGCGCGACGTGGACGAGCAGGGCGGGTGGCGTGAGGGCGGAACAGCTACCTACGCGGCCCTGACGGCTGCGCGCCTTGGATTGCGCGTGGGGGTGCTAACGGCAGCAAAGCCTGATACAATCAGCTTGGAGCGGGAGACTGGCATCGAGCTTGTGCGCTGTCCCAGCGCCGAGACGACAACCTTTGAGAATGTCTATTTGGATGGCCGGCGTGATCAGTATATCCGGTCGGTAGCCGAGGGTCTGACATTGACGCAACTGCCAGCCGCCTGGCGACATACACGGATTGCGCATCTAGGACCCGTTGCTGAGGAAGTGGATTTCGGCTTTCTGGACGCCTTTCCTCACGCCCTTCTGGGCGTGACGCCTCAGGGTTGGTTACGAGCTTGGGATAGCGCGGGGCGAGTACAGCCTGCGCCCTGCGCCCAAGAGGATGCAGTGCTGCGGCGCACGGATGTGATCATCCTCAGCCTGGAGGATCTGGGCAACGATCGCAAATGGCTGGCGCGGCTTGCACGCAAGGCATCACTCCTCGTAGAGACCTGCGGCAGGGATGGCGCGGTGGTGTACCATGGTGGTACGGCCACACACGTGCCTGCATTTTGGGCCTCTGAAGTAGATCCGACGGGCGCAGGGGATGTGTTTGCGGCTGCATTCTTGATCCGGTATCGGGAGATGCGGGATCCTCTGGATGCCGCTCACTTTGCGAACTGTGTCGCTTCGTTTGTGGTAGAGACGTCGGGAGCGACGAATCTTCCTTCCATGCAAGAGGCACACGAACGGCTGTTGCGAGGGGTTGTATGCGTGTCCGGAGGATCGTCTAGTTAACCGGAGTGTGATATGGGCCGCGTGTATGCGCTTGCCAACCAGAAAGGTGGCGTCGGCAAGACCACCACGGCGGTGAATCTGGCTGCCTACCTTGCCGTTTTAGGCAAGCGTGTCCTCCTGGTCGACGTGGATCCGCAGGCCAATGCCACCAGCAGCCTTGGCGTCGATAAGCAGGCGTTGGTGCGCTCGGTGTACGATCTGTTGGTAGGATCCGAGCCCGCCGCAACGTTGCTAACCCTGACGGCCCAACCGAGGCTCGATCTGATACCGGCGGCACCTTCCTTGGCTGGTGCCGAGGTGGAGCTGGTCGAGATGAGCGGCCGCGAGCTACGGCTACGCATGGGCCTTGCCCCAATTCGAGGCAAGTACGACTTTGTGCTCGTCGACACTCCTCCCAGCCTGGGTATGCTCACGATCAATGCGCTAGCTGCGGCTGATGGTGTGGTCATTCCCATCCAGTGTGAGTACCTCCCTTTAGAGGGATTGACTCAACTGCTGCACACAGTGGAGCTTGTCCGACAGAGCCTGAATCCAGATCTCATCCTGCGGGGTCTGGTGATGACGATGTACGATCCTCGTACCAATCTGGCACGCCAGGTGGTAGAAGACGTGCAGCGGCACTTTAGTGCGGCCGTATTCCGGACAATCATCCCACGTAGCGTCAAACTCAGCGAGGCACCGAGCTATGGCGAGCCGATCGCTACGTATGCGCCCAACTCGGCGGGGGGACAAGCCTACGCGGCGTTGACCGAGGAGATGCTCATCACCGAGTAAGCCCGCCTTCGAGGCAAGGTAGCTTGTGGGAGGGAGAGCTATGGGACGTGGATCGCGAACAGGCCTGGGGCGAGGTCTGGATGCGCTCATTCCGCAG
>CAZTMY010000266.1:0-3528 GCA_964614895.1 uncultured Anaerolineales bacterium | reverse complement strand
TCGTCGGTAAAAACTTCCACAAAGACCCAGTTCTTCCAGGGGTTTCCAACGACGTGCGTTTGGATGTCGGTGATGTGCACTGCGCCGGTCCTTTCGTCCTATTGCCACCCTTCACGGCATTATGACCGGAGTGCTCGTTGCCTGTCAACGCCAAGGTGTGGCTGCGCCAAAGCGGCTATGGATCGTGGCGCTATTGGCGGCTGGCTATGCCAGCCAGATGGCGACGTTTGCCCCCAGAGAGCGGCTCTGCGCGGTGGACGCACCAGCTAGTGCCGGGCCCGAGCACCTTCGGCTCTGGACCCCGTCGTCATGCTCAAGATCGAGTCCCATCGCATTGCCAAGTTGGGGGTCTCGCTCTTATTCGCTATACTCTAGCCTAGCGAACCAGCACAGGGAAGGGAGCTGCATGTTGCGCTATGTCGGGCTTGTGCTCAAGGGGATGGCCTATGGCATCACCCACTTGGTGCCTGGCCTAGGAGGGGGCCTGATCCTGATCACCATGGGCATCTATGACGAGTTCGTGGACGCCGTGGGGAACTTTGTCGTCGAGCGCCACCGTTGGCCCGAGTTCCTGCGGTTCCTCGTGCCCGTCGGCCTGGGGATGGTAGCCTCCGTGGTGCTGTTCTCCGGCTGGATCAACTGGCTGTGGACCAACTACCAGCAGGCCACCAAGGTGTTCTTTATTGGGCTGATGCTGGGGACCATTCCCGGCGTTGTCCGTCTCCACGACGACATGCGCCCCAGCTTTGGGCGGATAGCGGGGGCGTTGGTGGGCCTGGCCGTCGTGGTAGCGTTCCGCGCTATTCCGCAGCGGCTTGGCTATGAGGAGGGCGGTGCGCTGACGGGCTGGGGCGGTGCGCTCTATGTGCTGGTGACCAGCTTCCTTGGAGGAGGCGCCAGCGTCACCCCCGGCATGGATGGCTCTTACGTGCTCATCCTGGCGGGGACGTACCAGCCCATCATGGCGGCCCTTTCCGCCTTGAAGGAGCTTCACGTGCAGTGGGTGCTCCTGGGGAGCCTGGGTGTAGGCGCGGTAGCGGGCGTTCTGGGATTCTCCAAGCTGATCGACATTGCCATCAGGCGGGCGCCCTCGGTCAGCTACTATGTCGTGCTGGGGCTGATCGTGGGGGCGCTCTATGGTCTGTGGCCCGATGGCCTGGCTGAGACTAGCCCCTTGATGCTGCTGGCCGTGTTTGCGGCGGGGCTCCTGGTCGCGCTGGTCTTTGGCAGAGAGCCCAAGAGCAAAGAGGCCCAGGCTGTTTAGCCTGCGCCTAGCTCGCATCTGTAGGCAAGGTTAAGGCGTCGGCGTTGTTGTCACCTCCGCCGTGGGAGATCCCTCAGCGGCCGGCGTCGGCGTGGCGGGCGCGGGCGTGCTCCAGGCTGTGCCTTGGGGCTCGGCGGTGACCACAGTGGCCGTGGGCGCGGCTTCCAGGGTGACGCCGGGCGCTGGAATCGTCCCCACCGGCGGGCCAGAGCGTGGCGTGGCCCGCACGTAGGCTGGGCTCGGCGTGAACGTGGAGGCCCAAGTCAGCCAGTACCAGGCCGCGCCAGAGATTATCGAGATGGTTGGTGTCGTCGTGGCCGTTGGCGACGGCTCTGGCGTCGGGGGTACCATCAGTGTACGCGTGGGGGTCCGCGTGGGGCGGGATGTCCTAGTGGGAACGAGGGTGGCCGTCGCGGTGGACGAGACTGGTGCTGGCGTGGCCGTCGGGAGTGATCCCATCCCCGAGCACGCGCAGAGCTGGGCCACAACCGCTAATAGCGCGGCTCCCTTCCAGATGATCAGGGCCGACCGCGCCCTCCAGCTCAAGAACACGCCTCCAGCCATCCTTAGGGAGCTCCCTCTGTTGTGGCACGCCAAAAGCGACTATATTCGCGTGTTGGGGCGAGAGGTAACCGCGGCGACAGGATGGATTGCTAGCCTGTCGCCATGGACCCGTCCTTCCCCAGAGGGCGAGCCACATCGGATTACTTGCCCGACCGCGTTTGGGGAGGTCCTCAGCAGGTGAATGCCCGGTCGAGCCGTCTATAAGGCCTCCTCGACGCCCTCTTCACGCACGCCCGCCATCAGTAGGCCGATGCGCTCACGCGTGGCCTCGGCGGCATCCACGGTGGCGATGATCTCGCCCTCATACATCACCGCGATCCGGTCTGCCAGCGAGAGGATCTCGTCCAGCTCAGCTGAGACCAGCAGCACGGCCACGCCGTTGTCGCGTTGCTCCACGATGCGGCTGTGGATGAACTCGATGGACCCCACATCCAGGCCGCGCGTGGGCTGTGCCGCTATGAGCAGCTTGATGGGGCGGCCTAGCTCGCGCGCGACTACTACCTTTTGCTGGTTGCCACCTGATAGCAAGCCCATCTCGGTCTCGATGCTCGGAGTCATCACGCTGAACTGGTCAACCAGGCGCCGCGCGTTCTCGGCGATGGCCGCGTCGTCGCGGAGGCCATGCCGCGCAAAGGGAGCCTGGAAGTACGTATCGAGGATCAGGTTGTCGCTGATGGGGTCATCTACCACCATGCCATAGCGGTGGCGGTTTTCCGGGATGTGCGCCACGCCCAGCTTGGTCCGGGCGCGTGGCGAGGCGTAGGTGACGTCCTCGCCCGCGATGGTCACCGTGCCGCCGACGGGCCGGATCAGGCCCGTGATGGCCTCTACGAGCTCCGTCTGCCCATTGCCCTGCACGCCGGCCACGCCTAGGATCTCGCCGGCACGTACGTGCAAACTGGCGTCCCGGACGGCCAGTTGCCCGCGATCATCCGCGGCGCGGAGGCGGTCCACATGGAGCACTACCGGCCCAGGATGTGCCTCGCCCTTGGGCACTTGTAGGATCACCTCGCGGCCGACCATCATCGTGGCCAGCGACTGCTGCGTGGACTCTTGAGGCAGCGCATGGCCGACCACGCGGCCGTTGCGCATGACCATGATCCGGTTAGCGACCTCCAACACCTCGTGAAGCTTGTGGGTGATAAAGATGATAGCGTGACCCTTGGCGGCAAGGCCCCGCATTACGTGGAACAGGTCGTGGATCTCTTGTGGCGTCAGCACCGCTGTGGGCTCGTCCAGGATCAGGATGTGAGCCTTGCGGTACAAGGCCTTGAGGATCTCGACGCGTTGCTGGACGCCCACCGGCAGCCCCTCGATGATGGCGTCGGGATCCACGGTCAGGCCGTGCTCGTCGGAGAGGCTCTGTACGCGATGACGGGCGCGCTGAAAGTCGATAAGGCCGGAGCGACCGATGATCTCGGCGCCGAGAATCAGATTCTCGGTGACGGTCATCGGCTGCACGAGCTGAAAGTGCTGGTGCACCATCCCGATGCCGTGCGCGATGGCGTCGCCAGGATTGGCAAACGTGACCGGCTTGCCCTCCACGCGGACCTCGCCGGCGTCGGCGCGGTAGAGGCCATAGATCACGTTCATGAGGGTGGTTTTGCCGGCGCCGTTCTCGCCGAGCAGTGCTAGGATCTCACCGGGGTACAAGTCCAGATCCACCCGGTCATTGGCTAGAACGCCGGGGAAGCGCTTGG
>CAZTMY010000265.1:0-3560 GCA_964614895.1 uncultured Anaerolineales bacterium | reverse complement strand
GGCCGGGTCGAACAGACGTAGCGAATCGACCTCGTCCCCGAAATAGTCAACCCGCAGGGGTTGCGCCCAGTCTGGCGGGTAAACATCCACCACACTGCCGCGCTGGCAGAAGCTGCCGGGCTCCTCCACCACGGTCGAGGCCTCATAGCCAATGCCAACGAGCCGCGTGAGCAAATCATGCTGTGGGTACAGCTCGCCGGTCCTAAGATGCACCGCCGCACGCCGAAACAGACGTGGGGGAGCGGTGCGTGTCATCGCCGCCCATGCGGAGGCTAGCACCAGCGGAGGCGTCTCTCCCGGCTGCCAACGTGATAGGTGCGCCAAAATGCCAGCACGGGTGACAACCGTATCGCGTGCCCAAACGTCGGACTCATAGAACAGGGCATCAGGCGGAGCCTGCACCAGTATCGGCCTAGCATCGCCAAGCCAAAGGCGCAGTTCGCCGTGGATACGCCGCGCCTCCTCTGGATTGGCCGTCAGAAGCACGATAGGCCCAACCCAGTCATGCGCAAGGCCGCCAACCACATAGGGCCACGCCGCTCTCAGGACTCCAAGAACCATCGGTGCGCCCGGCGGGCGACGCCCGCGCAGAGAAGCTAGGGCCGCATCGTAGACTTGGCTATGCCGTAGGATGTCGACCAAGCCAGCCAGCATCGCGCCTTCCACCAGAGGCTCTACGGCTCTGAAGCATCCAGCCCATTATAGCGATTCATCGCTTCAGCGATGCCATCCTCAAGGACGCAGCGGATCACATCCGGCACAGCGTCCACGATTCGATCTACCACGCTCTGTTCCTCAGGAGTAAAACGTGACAGCACATGGTCAACAGCATCGTCGCTAGGGGGACGACCGATGCCGATCCGTAGCCGCAGGAAATCGCCATGCCCGAGCCGCTGTATGATGGAGGCCACACCCCGATGCCCACCACTGCTACCTCCCCGCCGGAGCCGGATTCGGCCTACAGGGAGATCAAGATCGTCGTGTATGACCAGCAACTGGGTCGCGGGCACCTTGTACCACCTACTGGCCGGAGCTACCGCATCACCGCTATCGTTCATAAAGGTCTGCGGTTTCACGAGCACCAAGCGACGAGGCCCAACCTTCAGTTCACTGATTACCGCTTTGAAGCGGCGGCGTTCACGTGAGGCGGACCAGTCTTCGGCCAGTCGGTCGACGCACCAGAAACCCACGTTGTGTCGGGTGCGTTCATAGCGCTCGCCGGGGTTCCCCAAACCGACGATCATAAAGCGCTCACTCTGGCTTGCGCACGGTCTTGGCTGCCCCATCAAACGTGACCTTTCCAGACAAGGACAAGGGGCCAATCGCGATGACTAGCCCCTATAAAGAGTGCAACCGGGCCAAAAGCCACTCGCTCAGATCAGGCTGCGGATGGCAAAGATCAAACCCAAGAGGACGAACACGATGCCCATGGAGGCAGCACCAAGCAGAAAAGCCTGGTCCCACCCTTCTGGGTCGACAGGGAAAGCGCTCTGGCTGGGGACGCTCAGTGTTGGGGTGGGGGTTGCACCAGAGAGGGGCCCCTGGGGCGTGATGATCCTTGGCGTCGCAGTTGGCTCCGCCGGGCGTGGCGTCGGAGAGGCTGCGAACCGATCTTGGCCCACGGGCGTCTCTGTGGCCTCAGGCGTAGGCGTTGAGGTCGGCGAAGTGTTGGCTACCACGACCCCGCGCACCACGAACTCTTCAAAGTTGCCATCAGTCTTGACAGCCTGCAATCTCAGTGTGTACACCCCGTCTGGAACGGTGTTCGTATCCCACACCTCGAGCTGCCCATTGATGACGGGCGATTCTCGCAACGAGCCGATGACTGCCCAGTTGGCTGGCGAAGGCCCAACGCCGTACTCGACCTTGTAGAACTGAAAAGGCGACACTGACGCTGACCCGATGATGGGCACCAACCCACGCACCTCCGCCCCCATCTCGGGCGAGGTGATCTGCACAGCAGGTTGCTGCTGCAGAGGCTCCGCCGCGATGGGCGCCGCCAGCAACAGCAACACGACCAACGCACAGGCTAGCTTCCACACACTCTTGAGCATTCTGGTTCCTCACTCCTCCAAGCCGAGCGAGTGTACCACAAAGGCAGAGCACCAGCAAGCGGCCAGCCATCACAGCCCTGAAAGGCAACAGTGCTACGATTTGGCTTGGATAGCTGCGGCGGCGATGACCCCGGGGCCAGCGTGAGCGGAGAGGGCTGGCCCCGCTTCGGCTATCAGGGGCGCATCCTCAGGCAGCCCCACCTCCCGCGCCAGCGTGGCGGCGAGATGCGCCGCGTCCTCCGGACGACGCGTGTGTGCGACCGCCAAGGCCTCAATAGGCGCTAAAGCGGCAATATCCCGCACAATGCGCCGGACAGCCCTAGCAGCCGAACGTGCCACTCCCGCTACCTGAAACTCCCCATCGGTGATCCGCAACAGCGGCTTGATGTTGAGCGCGCGCACGACGCGGTCCAGAATGGGCATCACCTTGCCCGCGCGCCCGCCCCGCCGAAGATATTCGACCGTCTCAAGTGCGATGAACAGATGAGTGCGAGCACGAATGCTCTCCAACCGGTTGATGATCGCCGCTAGCGACAGTCCTTGCTTGACCGCTCGCGCAGCCGCCAGCACTTGGAAGCCTTGACCTAACGAGAGAGACTGCGTATCGAAGACAGTAACCTTCCCAGGGAAGCCCTGCGCAGCCGCGTGGGCCGCGTTGCAGGTGCCGCTTAGCCGCCCTGTGATGAGCGGGCAAAGTACGTGGAACCCGGCTGCCACCAGCGGGGCAAAGGCCTGCACGAACATGCCCGCGGAGGGCTGTGATGTCTGTGGGAACGAGGGGCTCGATGCTACCTTCTCCCAGAACTCGTCTCCACTCAATGACCCGTTGTCCAGGATCACTTCTCTCCCGAAACGAACGACCAGCGGCACTACCGTGATATCGTAGCGCTCCTGCAGTTCAGGCGAGAGGTCGCAGCCCCGGTCGGTCACGATCGCGATACCGCCCATGGGCACCTCCTGACGAGAAACAGCCGTCTCCACCAACAGAAACCCCTCAACGTAGTGAGCGATGCGCAGCAGATCACAGCAGGCTAGGCAAGATCACCCACTTGTCAGATGCCGTTCACGCCAAAGGTACCGTTCGTTGCTGCTGTCACGGCAACAAGTCCCCCTCCATGAGGGAGAGGGACTTGTCTCGCGGCGATCGTTTGACTCAGCACTTTGGCCAAGGGCTTTATGACTACTTCGGCCGTTATGGTCAAGTACTCTCGAATTGATCGTATCTAGCCATAGTAAACTAGGGCAAAGCCCCAACTTTATTGTAGCCGCCCCTGGTGCCACGTCAAGGATTCGATCGACTCTTGCGGGAGAACGCTAACCGAGCCCGTCGCTTCCGAGAGCAACATCTCGAAATGCAAATCGACAGCATTTTGAAGCGAAAGGGGGGGGATAGCATGAAACGCCTTGACAATGACTTGATCGAGAAAACGTACGATGCATTCTCTCAAATTCCACTGTCCGGGGAGATCGACGAGATGATCACCAGCGCGACTGCGAACTCTCCCT
>CAZTMY010000264.1:0-3594 GCA_964614895.1 uncultured Anaerolineales bacterium | reverse complement strand
CGCTGGGTATACTTTGCCACGCCTGACGAAGCATCTGGCAAGAGCTATCTATCCATCTTTGTGCGCAAAGACAACCTGGCTCCACAGGCCGAATTCGTGCCCGTCTTTTATCTCCCCGGCAAGGCCATCACCGTCACCAAAGAAACGCCAATCCCGCTCAACACTCTGGAGCCAACTCCCACGTCCTCCGGTTTCGCGGGCCTCAGCGAAGATGCCATCGGCCTCACTTGCTGCCTGGGCGTCGGCGTGACCATTGTCGTGGGGGCGCTGCTCGTCTGGGCGCTCCGCAAGCGCAAACCCAAGCCCGTCTACGAGCCACCAGAGATCGAGGTCGAAACCTTCCAGACCCCTGGCGTTGTGCCTGACCTAAATGCTATCGAGACGGCATTCTACATGGGCAACTCGGCCAAGACCATCGCGCTGATCGTGATGGCGCTCGAACAACGTGGCATCATCAACCTGGTGAATCGGTCGCCGCTCCAAGCCGAGATCCTCAAACCCGACAGCCCGGATCTGGCCCCTTACGAGAAAGCTTTGCTAGATGCCATCCAGGAGGATGGCACCATCGACAGAGACCAAGTGCCAACCATCCTGCAAGCCGTTTCCGACGTGCTCCAGCCCAAGATCTGGAACGCGGATCCCGAAGCCACGCGACGCACCTACCAAGAGCGAATCGACACGGCCTGGGAGCAGTACGAACGGGAGTGGCAACGGCGACCGGTGGGGGCGCCCATGCCGACGTACATGCCCTGGGTGATCCTAAGCGATCGCGCTTGGCAGCGGCCTACAGCTACGCAAGCGGCAGGGCCGACAGGCACCGCGGGGCCAGGCCCCTTGGCCAGAGCGGCTGGCGAGGCCGTGGCGCCTATCGAAAGCTTGGCTGGCAACCTAACACAGGGCGTGGAAGACGCCGTTGGCGGCACTGTAGCGCGCATTGAGGAAGGCGTAGCTCGCCTCTTCGGGGGCGCGGGCACCGAGGCGGGCTATGACGCCTGCCACTCGGCATGCCACAGCGCCTGCCACTCGGCATGCGTGCACGATGCTTGCCACTCGGCATGCGTGCACGATGCCTGCCACAGCGCCTGCCACTCGGCTTGTGTCTGCCACAGCGCCTGCCACAGCGCCTGCCACTCGGCATGCGTAAGCAACTTCTAGAAGGATGAGGATGACGGACACAACGCAAGCGGCGTCTGGCATGGATCTGCAAGCCTTTGCGGACGAGCTCGTGCCCGCAACGCGCAACTATATCTATATCCGGCCCGAGGATGGCCTCTTTATCATGCGGCCGAACCGGCTCCACCACCTCAACCAGACAGCTTGCTACATCCTCAGCCGACTCTATGACCCAAAGACTGGACCACAAGTCGATGCCATCGTGCGCGATACAGCAGCACACTATGGCGTGGCGGAGGAACGTGTCCGAGAGGACGTCGTCAACTTGTTGCGCAGTGTCTCGGCCCTCCTCAACGATGACCTGATGCACGCGCCTAGTGTCACGGTGATGCCCTTTGGCACGCATCACCGCGAGCTACCTGTGCTTTCCGAGGTTGCCCTCACCTACCGTTGTCAGAACCACTGCACCTTCTGCTATGCCGATTCCCCCAACCGGGGCCATGACGTCCCGGAGATGACCACCGATGAAGTCAAGGTGATCCTAGATCGCATCTTTGACGAGGCGCATTGCCCCACCGTGTCGTTTACCGGTGGCGAACCCACCTTGCGGCGCGACCTGCCCGAGCTCGTGACTTATGGCAAATCCAAGGGCATGCGCGTGAACCTGATCACCAACGGCATTCGCTGTGCTAACGAGAGATTCGTGGCCGAACTGGCCGAGGCCGGCCTAGATTCAGCCCAGGTGAGCATCGAGGGTGGCTCACCAGAGATCCACGATGCCATCACGCAGCATCCGGGCTCCTTTGCCAGGTCTGTGGCCGGCGTTCGTAACCTCCGAGCTGCTGGCATCCACACTCACACGAACACGACCATCTGTGGCAGTAACCGCGAACATCTCCTGCCGTTGGTCGATTTCCTCGCCGATGACCTGCACTCCGAGTACTTTTCCATGAACATGGTGACCCCCACAGGTACCTCGCTGACCCACCTCGAGGAACGCGTCAGCTACCGCGAGATCGGACCCATCATCCGCATGGTTCAGGACCATGCGCGTACCAAGGGCATCCGCTTTGTATGGTACTCGCCGGTTCCCTACTGCCTGGTCAATCCAGTCCAGCTAGGATTAGGAGGCAAGTCGTGCGCCTGCGTGGATGGGCTCCTGTCAGTGAACCCGGCTGGAGAGCTAATCCCCTGTTCCAGCTTTGATCAAGGCATCGGGGATCTGCTGCACGAGCCCTTTAGCAAGGTTTGGTACACGCGCACGGCACGGTATTGGCGCAATAAGGAATTCCTCCCCCCACCGTGCCAGCGGTGTGAGATCCGCGACATCTGCGGTGGCGCATGCCCGCTGTATTGGCAACAGCGAGGCAACTTTGATGACCTCGACGGCGTGGCACCAGGGGCCACCCTCTTGTCTATGGCAATCTGGCATGCCAAGCGCTGGCTCTGGGCAGGCACGCAAGGTGTAGGGCTACTAGGCGCGAGACAACGGAGGCGAAGCGATGGCGACTAGAGAAGCGACGCATCGCATG
Organism: uncultured Anaerolineales bacterium; assembly: GCA_964614895.1. GTDB lineage: Bacteria > Chloroflexota > Anaerolineae > UBA1429 > UBA1429 > DAIRUQ01. The sequence continues at coordinate 949 of CAZTMY010000264.1, read as the reverse complement.
AGGCTTTCCCAGTTCCACGACTATCTCATGCAGAAGGAACGAGAGCTCAGCCAGTGCTACCGTGAGATCGAGGAAGTGCAGGCCGAGTTCAACGAGATCTTCCGGCAGGAGATGGCCGCATGGCAGGATACCTTCAGCCAATGCTTCCCACAGGTCCTAGCGCGACGCGATGAGCTGCCAGCCGGCCTGCGCCAGCAAATTGACCAGGCCGAGCGAGAGGAGATGGCCAAGCTTCGCGAGGAGATGGTTCAACTCGAGGCAGAGGTAGCCGAATCAAGAGCCAATATGGACCGTCTCACCAAGGCGGCCCAGAAGTTGACTGACAACTTGCGGGCCGCCAATCCCGACATCAATGAGCGTGAGGAAGCCCTCAAGGCAGAGGTTGTGCGCCTTCAGAACGTGTACACGGACGCTTGGGAGGAGGCCGAACGTATCGGTGAGGGACTGGGCTGGCTCACCCACGCCCGCCGTTTGGCCAAGTTACGTCGCGCCCAACGAGATGCCAAGCAAAAGCAGGAACAGACGCTACGCGAGCTACGCGCCGTCCGGCAGGAGTGGCTGACCAAGATGGAAGAGGCCAGCCAGTCGCAGGCCGAGTTGCGCAAGCAGTGGCAGGAGCAAAGCGTCAACGCTGCGGAAAAGCAGGGCCGGCTGGATCATATTCGTAACAACCTAGATGACCTCGCGCAACAGAACGCCATCACGCACGTGTTGGAAGAGCTCGACGAGGATCCGGGTGTCGAGGGCGAGCTTGGCGATGCTCTGCGCGAGCTGATCCAGCGAAACAAGGTCCGCACCGACTATGAGACGGGATTGGCGTCTGTTGCCGAGGCCCTTGGCCTCACGAAAGGCGTTGGCGAAGGGCTCCGTCGCTTCGCCCAGAGCGTCGCCACCGTCGTCCAAGAGCAACGCCGCTTTGGGCTGCGAGATGTTCCCGTTGTGTTGCCAC
>CAZTMY010000263.1:0-3600 GCA_964614895.1 uncultured Anaerolineales bacterium | reverse complement strand
CGGGTTGGAGCAGCTGAGCGTCCGAGAGGAGACGTTCACCGCTGACAAACCCATGTAGCATGGCCCGGAAGCCGCAATCATAAGAATCGCTGGTATCCAGCGCGGTGTAGCGGCTCCCACCGGGGCCGTGGCATAGCGCCTGGAAGCAGTAGCCCTCGCCCAGGAGCTGCAGCGTCACCAGCTTGCCGCTCTCCATGGTTACCGTGACGGTGGCATGGGCCCCCTCACGGTGGGCATGTAACGAGGCTACGTCGTAGCCAAAGCCCTGTAGCATCATCTCTACTGTGTGGATGCCATAGAAAAAGACTCCGCCGCGCTCGCTATCCAGTTGGCAAGGTCCTGCGCACAGGCCGGCGCTGATGGGGCCGATCTCTTTCTCGGCGCTGTGAAAGAAACTCTGGAATGACGTGCCTTGCCAGACCGTGGACCACGATTGTAGCCACACGTCACGCTCTCGGCTCAGGGCCACCAACTCTTCCGCCTCTGCTATGTCGCAGGTGAGAGGCTTGTCCACAAAGGTGGGTAGGTTGGCCCTCAAGCTCAGCCGAGCATAACCTGCATGTAGTCCGCCATGGCGGTTCATGATAATGACGGCGTCCACCAGATCCAGCAGGGCCTCGGGCTCGGCTACGACCTGCGTCACCTGCCCCTGCTCGGCGATCTCCCGGGCGTGCTGCAACGTGTCGCCCTCGCCAGGGCAGAGCGCGACCACGGTAGCGCTCGCGATCGACCGTTTGACGTTGAAGCGGTCCATGGCTGCTACGCTATGCGAGTTCTCTGTGCCGATGATACCGATATGGACAGGTTCCATGGGTTGTGTCTCCTTGCGTTCATGCTGATTGCTGCGAACGAATTGGTTTATCGGACGTGGGGTGCGCTGATGCCGTTCATTTGGTCGCTTGGAATCAAGCGTCACTGACCTCTTTGCGCGATCGGTGACATGATCGGGTAGGCCAGCGAAACGCTCCATCTGACGCTTTGGGTGCGGCGCGGCAGGCATAATCCCTTGATTCAGTAGCTGTGTAATGATCGCGCTTCCTAGCGACCGGTATCCCAAGCGGTCTCGATCATAGCGATAATGTTTTCGACCGGAATATCGTTATACAGCTCGGTGCACGAGCCCAGGAAATAGCCAATGCCGTTGGTCGCGTCAATATTCTCCCTACACGCAGCGCGGACCTCGTCGGGTGTGCCGTGGGCGAGCAGCTCATTCACGTCCAGCCCGCCGGTAAGGAAGAGATGTGGGTGACGACGGCGCACCTCACGCACGGTCATGCCAGCGGCCACCTCGATGGGGTTCAACCCGTCGATGCCGGCCGCCACTAGGTCATCCAGCACGGGGTACAGGTTCCCATCTGAGTGGAACAGGCACTTGCAGCCCTGCTCGTGCCAGGCCGCCACGAGGCGCTTCAGACGTGGCACCCAGTAGCGGCGTAGCCAGCGGGGCGAGAGCATGGTGGTGTTCTTGTAAGCGATATCGTCGTACGTGAGGGCGATGGGGATGCGCGCCGGGTCGCCGATGCAGTGGGCGCGACGGATCTCGGCTTGCGTACGGGCTTCCAGCCACTCTTCTACCAGCCCCGGATCATCGGCTATCAGGTAGGAGAAGGCCTCCCAGTCGCACCACCAGTACATCTCGGTGAGGCCGACGCCGCTTTCGACTACTTGGACGGTGTCGTCGCCAAAGTAACCCTGGAACTTGTCCAGGTTGGCATAAAAGGCTTGGCGGTAAGCATCATCAAAGACCTGGTTCTCGGTGCGCTGGATCTCCTCCTTGATCCAGCCGATCATGCCTGCTTCGTCCTTCCAAGGGCGCTCGGTGATCCACAGAGTCCAGCGTTCGCTCTCGTAGCCAAAGCCACGCTCGTCGGTCCAGGTGCGGGGCGGCTGTGGACCTCGGGGCATTCGGGTCATATCCAGGCATCGCCCGATGGCGCGGCCCTTGACACGATCGCCGTTCTCCACCGTGAGCGGCATCCCGGCATAGTGCTCGATGGCCTCGTCATTGTCGAGAATATCGTACACGGCGACGCGATCGGTCTCTTGCAAGTTGGTGGTACGCAGTACGCGTTCTCGCTTGGTCATCTGGGCCATCGTGTTCTCCTCTCGAATGACAGGCCGAATCCCTGCTCGCAGTATAGCTGGAAGTCTAGGCGCCTGCCAATGCCTGGCAACGTGTGAGCAGTGATGGTTGACGAGACATTCATCTGCTTTTCACTCAGGCTTTACCGACCTTGAAGCCTTGCTGGGCATAATAGGCATGGTAAGTCGTAGGCGAGAGCAGGTGAGGGGATGATGACCAGTCGAGTCTTGGGGTTGGTCGCGTTGGTCGTGGCCTTGGCTCTGTTGCAGACCGGCTGCAAGAAGCCCAAACAGTTGGATTCGTTGCCGACTGCAACGCCACAGCACGTGGCCGCTACGCAGACGCCGTCGAGCACGCAACGCGACGTCGTGCTCACGCAACCGCCCACCGCCACGGCAACGCCCAGGCGGCCGGCTGAGCGAGGCGCAGATGAACGTGCCCTTGAGGGGGCCGATGTGCCACTGGCGAGGACACCGCTCCCTACCGAGACTCTCTCGCTTGCCGAAACCAAGCCGCCGCCGATAACGCCCGTTGAGACAGCGATATCGCCCACGGCGACTGTCGCCGCCACGAAGCGCGTGTGGTGGCCGACGGCAACGCCCTTGCCGACGGTCACGGAGGCGCCGAAGGATCCCTACCCAGCGCCGCCTACAGATGTGCCGACCGACATCCCGCCAACGAGCGTGCCGCCGACGTCTGAGCCCTATCCTGGGCCCACGGAACCGCCAGCGACCGCGACGGCCGAGCCGTATCCTGCGCCGCCGACAGATACGCCTGTGCCACCCACAAACACACCCGTTCCACCAACCAACACGCCTGTGCCTCCGCCGCCGACGGAGGATCCGGGCCCGTATCCCAATCCTTCGCCTCCGCCGCCGACAAGTGACCCTACTGCCTATCCGTAGATGCTTCTCCCCAGAGGCCATGAGGTACCCGCCATTACATGGCGGGTACCTCGCATCTCAGCGGATGATGGCCGCAGATCATGGTACGTCAGGGCCTCAGACCATGGGCGATTGGTGCCCAAAGCTCTGCGGCTCGGCAACGGATAAGCTCAGGCGTCGCTTTAGCTCCTTGACGGTGTCAACGACGCTCCCCGCGCCAATCAGAACCGTCTTGCGAGGTCTATTGGCCATGGGGTACCTCCTCCGCGGCGTGGACACTATCGCCGAATCTTAGTCGTTGCTTGTTGTTTGGTCAGCGTCAGACCTTTCGCAAGATGGTGTCAAGAGCTTGACAGGATTGGGAGCCTGGATGACAATGTGGGACAAGTTGTTGATTGTTCGCTGCCGCCGATGTCGCTGGGGATGCACGATCTCCGCCAGGGCGCGGCGCCGTAGCTAGCCACCGGAGCCAAGCGCATGACCAAGCTCCAGCGTGCCGCCAATGCCATTCAATCAGGCGATGTCGAGCAAGGGCGCGAGCTTTTGGGCCGCATCTTGAGGCGCGATCCTGGCAATGCGGAGGCGTGGCTGTGGCTGTCACGCGTCGCCCAAACTAGCGCTGAGCGGCTCTAC
>CAZTMY010000262.1:0-3606 GCA_964614895.1 uncultured Anaerolineales bacterium | reverse complement strand
ACATGTGTTCTCTCCCTCTTCTGATTAGTAAACAGCAACGCATGCAACCGATGCGATCCCGAGCTCTGTCCGATGGGCCATCACCCCTTTCCGACACCCCCACCGGCGCGTCCCGCGCCCAGCCATGCATCGCCAGGCTACGAGCGGCCTGCGGCTGAAGATAACGGCGCGAGTTGCTCTTGCTAGAAAGAAAGAACGATGTCAGACTGAGCAACACGACCATCCTATCACACTATCCTTACGCACGTCAACCCCATTACCACATTCGCCACCGAGAACTAGGCTGTGCTATAATGTCGGTCATGCTTTCCGATCCTGAGCAACCGCGTGGGACTGTGCAACGTGTCAGAAAGGATCTGTCTTGCGTCTGTTTCGCTGGATCGCGGGCATCGCTCACATTGTGCTGCGACGCATGTTCTCGCAGCGAGGCCTGACCGTATCACTGCTGCTGGGTTGGATCGCGTTCGTGGCCCTGGCCGCCGCCATCCCCATGTATTCGGAAGCGGTCAACAGGCAGCTTCTCGTCACCGATCTCGAAGGTTCCCCTTATGCCCAACCACGCGCCGGCTTGGAGCTCTTGTGGGTCGGCACCGGCAACACCAGCGCCGAATGGGAACGCTATGAGGCCGTGCGTACCTATGTGCACAGCGTACTCCCACAGGAGTTGGGGGTCCCCTACGCCGACTATGCCCACTATGTGGCTAGCGCCGCCTTTGAAGTGCGTCGCCCCGGTGAGGATATCCGCTCTGGGGCTGCCCGCCTAGGCGCCTTTGAGGGGCTAGAAGCCCGCACCACCCTGGCTTCTGGTCGCATGCCCAAGCCCTGGACCAACGCCGACGAACCCATCGAGGTACTCGTCAGCGAAGAGTACGCGAACACGACGGGCCTGGACGTCGGCGACGAGCGGCAACTTGTGTACACCGAGCTCCCGCGGGAAGAGATCGCCGAGACCGCCTCCACCGAGTATCGCGTCCGTGTCGTGGGCATCTGGCACGTAGAGGAAGAGCAAGAGCGACTGTGGTACACCCTCTTCCCCAACAAGGTCGCCGACATCATGCTCATGGACACGGCGAGCTACCTGCAACTAGCTGAGGCCGGGCGTGTGCCCCAGCCGTTGCGCGCCATGCGCTGGTATTTGGCCCTTGACCGCGATCATATTCACACCGCCAATGTTCCCGATTTGCTCAAGGGCATCACGCGCATGCGCATGCGTCTAGACAGCTACCTGCCCCTAATGGATGTCCCCAGCTCGCCTGAGGTCGTGCTCGAGGCCTATCAACGCGAGGCCAAAGCACAAACGCTGCGTCTGCTGAGCTTCCTTGTGCCATTCTTGGGGTTGGTGGCCTACTTTGTCAGCACCATGTCCTCGGCTGCTGTCCAGGAGCAGCGGCTGCAGATCGCCATGCTCAAGAGCCGCGGCGCCACCAGCGTCCAGGTGCTCGCAACCTACGTGCTCCAAGCCATGGTGCTGGCGGCCATCGCGCTGGCGGCTGGGCCCCCGTTGGGCAAGCTGGTCGCGCAGGCCATCGGCGGGACCTACGGGTTCCTGGCGTTCTCCACACACACCGAGATCTTTGTCAGCATTACGCCTCAGAGCTGGCTGTTTGCTGCGGGCGGCCTGGTGGTGGCCCTGGCAGCCACGGTGCTGCCCGCCGTGCGCGCTTCTCGTGTCACCGTCGTCTCCATGCGGACGCAGATCGCCCGCGGCGACGCCCCGCCCCCGCTATGGCAACGTTTCTACCTGGATCTGCTGATGGTCGCCGTGGCGGCGTATGGGCTATATGTGCTTCGGACCCAGGGAAGCCTGGCCATTCTGGAATCGTCCGAACCCGCCCTCAGCAATCCGTTACTGTTCCTGGTACCATCGTTCTCTCTGCTGGCGTTGAGCCTGCTGATGGTGCGCCTGTTCCCGCTACTGGTGCGCGTGCCTGACTGGGTAGCCAAACAGATCGGCGGAGTGTCGTCGCTGCTGGCGCTGCATCACCTCTCGCGCTCGGGTCATCGGCACGCGCCACTGCTGACCATCGTGCTGCTCACTACGGCCCTGGGGACGTTCACGGCGTCCGCAGCCCGCACCATCGATACCAACGAGGCCGATCGCGTGCGCTTTCAGGTGGGCGCCGATATGGCCCTGGTAGAAAGCGGCGAGACCGATGTGGAGAACGTGTACCAGGAGGGCGTCGGTGAGGTGGGCGCGTCAGTGGGAGCCTCGCTGATTGAGGCGGGCTGGAGCTTGCCGCCCGTCGAGGAGCACCTACACGTGCCAGGTGTACATGGGGCCGCGCGGGTCGGTCGCTACCGCGCGCGTGTGGATCAGCACTCGGGCATTGGGCTCATCTATGGCGTTGATTGCCGCTATCTGGGACCAGTAGCGTTCTTCCGCGGCGACTTTGCCAACGAGTCGCTCGGTGCGTTAATGAACCGCTTGGCGGTGCAGCGAGACGGCGTTCTCATAACCGAGCAAGCTGCTGAAGAGACTGGTCTTCGCGTCGGCGACGTGGTGCGCATCCACTTCAGCACCGAATTCCTGGAGGCTACGGCACCTTTTACCGTGGTCGGCGTTGTGCGTTACTTCCCTACGGCGTATCCATACCATAGCCCGGTGTTCATCGCCAATCTGGACTATCTCTTTGAGCGCGCCGGCGAAGAGCTGCCCTATCGTGTCTGGCTGGACACCGAGCCCGGCACGGATCCCGTCCAATTGGAGGAGAACCTGGCCGATAAAGGCATCTATGTCATGGATATGCAGGTCGCCGAGGATCTGGTAGACGAGGCCAGGCGCGACAAGGACCGCATGGGCGTCTTTGGATTCCTCTCGATGGGGTTTGTCATCACGGTGGGCCTCAGTGTGCTGGCCCAAGCGCTGAACGCGCTGATGTCCTTCCGACAGCGAACCATCGAGTTCGGCCTGGCACGCGCTATCGGCCTCTTCCAGAGCCAGGTGGCGGCGTCGCTGAGCATCGAGCGGGCCGTGGTGACGCTGGGTGGCATCTTGGTGGGTCTCGGCATCGGCATGCTGGTTTCCGAGCTGTTCGTGCCCTACCTGCAGATCGGCTGGCGCGAGAGCGAGATGGTGCCTCCCTTCCGAATCATCCCCGCTTGGGGCGACATGGCACGCGCGGCAGCGGTCATGTTGGTGGCGTCCGTGGTCACCAACGCCGTGATCGTATACCTGCTGGCCCGCATCCGGGTCTTCGAGGCGCTCAAGCTAGGCGAGACCCTCACCTAGGTTGCTGAGCACCCACGTATCGCCAAGAACGGCGGCTGGATGCGTGTCAGGCTAGCGACTCTATCCCCTCACGTGTTTTGTTAGCCCGATTTTATGCGTCGCTCACGCATGGGCCGCCGGCAACTGGTATGCTAGCGCCGATAGAGGTAGGAGCAGCGCATGAAGCGATCGTCACGCCGGCAATTGATCATCAGCATCATCGCGGTACTCGCGCTGGCTGTGGTCGGCAACCAAGCAAGCGCTGATGGCCAGATCATCCAGGTTTACATCCCGTCCGTGCTGCGCAACCCTGCCAGCTATGCGGAGCAGGTGGTCGCCTTGGTGAACCAGGAGCGCGTTGACCGAGGTATCCCACGCCTCGATGCCCATCCTGCCCT
>CAZTMY010000261.1:0-3638 GCA_964614895.1 uncultured Anaerolineales bacterium | reverse complement strand
ACCATAATCGCTCCTCCTCCTGGCGGGGTGTGTCACACTTTCCTTTTACCAGAGGGCGGCCAGACTTGGCTACTATCGCGCCTAAAGCCTGATAACGATCTCCTAGCGCAGCTACAAGATTGGGTTGTCTTGTGAGGATATCTTGCGCATTATTGACTTTCACACGCACATCCTGTCGCCCGAGCTGATCGCGGATCGAGAGGCCCTATGCGAGCGCGAGCCTTGGTTCTCGCAGCTCTATGCTCGTCCCAAGGCGCGGCTGGCTGGCGCAGAGGATCTGGTTTCGCATATGACGCACGAGGGGATCACAGCGTCGGTTGCGTTTGGCTTCCCGTTTCAGGACATTGGATTGTGTCGCGCCTGCAACGTTTATGTGTTGGATGCCGCCAGGCGCTATCCAGGCGCCATACTTCCCTTTGCGGTCACCAATCCGTGTGCTCCCGGAAGCGTCGCTGAAGCTCAGAGGGCACTGGAAGCCGGAGCCCTTGGCATCGGTGAGCTCATCCCTGATGGCCAGGGCTTCGCATTGAACGATGAGCGCACTCTCGCTCCGCTGATGGAGCTCGCCTTGTCGCATGGCGCTCCCCTGTTGCTGCACGTGAGTGAGCCTGTGGGACATCACTATGCTGGCAAGGGTTGGCAAGGCCCCCGTGAGGCCTACGCTTTGGCGCGTGCTCATCCGAGCAATGCGCTCGTGTTGGCGCACTGGGGAGGAGGATTGCTGTTCTACGAACACATGCCCGAGGTGAAGCGGGCTTGCGTCAATGTCTATTATGATACGGCAGCCGGGCCGCTGTTGTACGGCAAAGAGCTCTATGCCGATGCGCTGAGATGGATGCCGCGGAAGATTCTCTTTGGCAGCGACTATCCATTGCTAGCCGCTCGGCGCTACTTGGCAGCCATGGGGCCTGATCGGTCCAAGTGGGAGGGCGTACTTGGTGGGAACGCTGCCCGGCTTTTGGGGCTGACAGAGAGCGAGCAACATGCCTAGCATCCGAGCGTTCATCGCCGTCGAGCTCGATCCAAAGATACAACAGGCCCTCGGCAAAGCCATCGCGCGTCTGGAGGCGGCGGAGGGCGGTGGGCTGGTGCGCTGGTTGTCACCGGAAAGCATCCACCTGACACTCAAGTTTCTGGGTGACATAGACCCCAGCAGTGTGCGCGCGGTGAGCCGAGTGCTGGATCGGGCCGCGGCCGCTCATGCACCATTCTACGTCGCTCTGGGCGAGCTCGGATGCTTCCCCAACCGGAGACACGCCAGAGTATTCTGGGTCGGAGTCGAGGACTCTCAAGGGTGTCTGCAAGCACTGGTGGAGAGCTTGGAAGACGCCCTGACACGCCTGGGGTTCGAGCGCGAGGCACGTCCGTTTACAGGCCATCTCACACTGGGCCGTGTGCGTCGGGAGGCGCCACGAGCTCGGGTGGCGCCCCTCGCGCGCGAAAGCCTGCTGGACCTGACGCATAAACTGACCTTGCATGTCGATGCCCTCAGCCTCATGCAGAGTGATCTCACGCCCTCCGGCGCGATCTACAGCAGGCTGCATCGAGCAAAGTTGATGGGCTAGGTGGTGTGGCATGCTGTGGCCTGAGCAGGGGACCCGTGGCCAGAGCCGCCATATCGTAATGATCCTCGTCCATGTGGGAGAGGTCGGGTCACGTTCAAGCGCTGCCGTGGGGTGAAATGGTGGAGGATTTGCCATCGCTACTCCTTCTGGTGCCGGATGACGGCTGCACGGACCTATGGGGAATACCATGCCGGTGACGACAGCACAATGTGGCTGAGGTTCGCCTAGTCACTGAGGGGGTGCGGTCCAGACTATGGTATAATCAGAGGGAAGCGAATAGTAGTACGAGACGTAGTCATGGAGGGCTATGCTGTTCCGTTTTGGGAGGGACAGGGTCAACCGCTATCGCTTTCAGAAGCAATACCTGGCTTCCCCCGCTAGGACCAAGGATCTGACGCGGGTTGTCAAAGAGGTCGGGCCGATTCGAGCTATTCCGACAACGAGTGCCTATCTCTCTTTATGGGCTCGGATCGCCGGGTTTCGGCGTCGGCAGCTAGATAGCGCCATCCTCGATCAGCGCAGCATCGCGACTATGCGAGGGATGCGCGGGAAGCTCTTTCTGGTGCCGGTAGCGGATCTTGCAGTGTACCACCGGTTGGTACAGAGCGAGTTCCGCAATGGATTGTCGGTAGTTAACGCGGAGATTGGTCAGCTCCTTAGGGATGATGTCACCAATCGCTCCGCGGCTTGCGAGATGTTAGAACAGCGCGTCCTCGAGATCCTCAGCACCCGTGGTCCCTTGACCATCCGCGAGTTGGACGAGTTCCTGGCGCCTGCGTGCGGTGATCCGCACCAGAGCGACGACGATCTGCGCTTGGGCTACCGGCTGATCCCAGCGATGGAGGCGCGTGGATTGGTCGTTCGCGCGGGGAGCAAGGGTGGTTGGCGCAGCGAGCAATATCGGTACGCGGCTACCTCATCATGGTTGCCTCACCTCGATGTCGCGTGTCTTTCGTGGGAGGTGGCTGCCGAACGAGCCGTGTTGGCTTATGTACAGGCCTATGGTCCCGTCACGCTCGGGGATATCGTGTTCTGGTTTGGCAGCATCCCGCGCAGCCAGATGGCGCGGCTCCTCCTGGGGCTACAGGATAGGCTGTGGCATCTGGAGATACGGGGATGTCCTGGTGACTATGTGATGTGCCGCCAGCAACTTGAAGAGATGGGAGACATGCGCCTAGAGTCAGGGAACCTGGCCCTTCTACCACCGCACGATAGTTATCTCGCCGCATATGGTGACACAACGCGTCTCCTGGATCGTGCCGATCGTGATCGCGTTTTGGATCGTGCTGGAGAGGCGATTGGTACCATCTGGCGTGATGGCATCGTCATCGGCGGTTGGTGGACCAGGCCACATCAGGAGAGCATCCACCTCAGATTCTTTGAGGATGTGGGTGCCGATACGGTGGCGTTGGTGGGCGAGCGTGCACGGGTCATGGCTCGTTTCCTGGAGTACAGGGCGCCGTCGGTGGATCTTGGCGTGTACGGCGAGTCGGAGGTCGCTGGTGACGAGGTCTCGTTTGGGGACGACAGCTTGTCCGTGGGGCCAGAGCTGCGCTCAGAGGAGGTGCGGTGAGGTCGGATACATTCTACCTACCGACGCGCATTCGTACGGGGAAAGGTGCCTTTGAGAGCCTGGGAACGATTCTGGCATCCTGCGGACGACGCGGCCTTTTGGTTTGTGGGCAGCATGCAGTGCGCTCCGGCCTAGTCAATCGCGCACGTTCGCTCGCGCAAGGGCACGACGTCGGACTTGGGCTGTACGTTCGGGCTGGACGCGAGCCAGATCTAGCTATGGTGGCGGAGGCACTCAAGTTCGCTCGCGATGGCAACTGTGATGTCATTGTGGGCCTGGGAGGCGGGAGCGCCATGGACTTGGCCAAAGCGGTGGCCGGTCTAGCCCGCCTTGAGGGAGCGCCAGGTGAGTACTTTTCAGGACGAGCTATCGATGGTCCCTCGCTGCCATTGGTGACCATTCCGACGACAGCGGGCACGGGAGCCGAGGTCACCAAGAATGCCGTCCTGATCGATCGCGATTCCAGAGTCAAGCATTCAATTCGTGACGATCAGTGGTTT
>CAZTMY010000260.1:0-3660 GCA_964614895.1 uncultured Anaerolineales bacterium | reverse complement strand
CTCTTTGTCTTCCTGTAGGTCCTTATCATAGGTGGAGGGCGTCGCTTTGATCACAGTAAGCAGCCGCACGAGATTCCCCGTGAGGCGCCCCGCCTTGCCTCGGACGAGCTCTAGGCTGTCTGGGTTGCGCTTCTGGGGCATGATACTTGATCCCGTGGTGTAGCGCTCATCCAGCCGCACAAAGCCGTAGGCCACGCTGGTATAGATGATGAGATCCTCGGCCAAACGGCTGAGGTGCACGCCAAGTGTCGCCCCGAAGTAGAGCGTGTCGAGGATCATGTCGCGATCAGCCACGGCATCCATGCTGTTCTCAGTGATACCGGCAAACCCTAGCTCCTTGGCGAGGGTCTCGCGGTCGATGCTGTAGGCGTTGCCCGCCAAGGCGCCCGCACCCAAAGGGCAGCGCGAGGCCCGCGCCCGGGTCTCATCCAGACGATCGCGGTCGCGCTGCATCATCCAGAAGAACGACATCAGCCAGTGACTGAAGCGCACCGGTTGGGCGGGTTGGAGATGCGTATACCCTGGCATGAGCACATCGAGGTGCCGTTCGGCCTGGTCCACGATCGCTGACTGGAGCTGGATGATCTGCGCGCGCAGATCATCCAGCGCAGCAAGCAAATAAAGTCGCACGTCCGTTGCCACCTGGTCATTGCGACTCCGACCCGTGTGGAGCTTGCCAGCCAGATCGCCGATCAGCTCTCCCAGGCGGCGCTCGACAGCGGTATGGATGTCCTCGTCAGTCGCGGCATAGGGGAACGAGCCATCCTGCAACTCTGCCGTGATGCGATCGAGTCCCTGGACAATGGATGTCACCTCGTCGTCGGCAAGCACGCCCGCACGTCCAAGGGCACGCGCGTAGGCAATGCTGCCACGCACGTCTTCTCGCGCCAAGCGTCGGTCAACGTGCAACGAGCTATTGAACTGCCACATGAGCTCGTCCGTTGGTCCAGAGAACCGCCCGCCCCACAGTCTAGCCATGGTGCTAATCTCGCTTGAACTCAGTATAGTCGGGCTGATCGTACTCGCTTCGCACGCCTTCGGCATCTACCAGGGCGCGCACCTTGAGCGAAAGGCCAAAGAGGTTGATAAAGCCCTCCGCGTCAGCCTGATCATAGACGTCATCGGCGCCGAACGTGGCAAAGTCCTCGCGATAGAGGCTATAGGGAGACTTGCGCCCGGCAATCGTGCAGTTGCCCTTATAGAGTTTCAGGCGGACACGACCGGTAACACGCTCTTGTGTCTTGCGCACCATGGCATCGAGGGACTCGCGCAGTGGCGTGAACCAACGGCCGTTGTAGATCAGCTCAGCGTAGCGCAGCGCGATGATGTCTTTGTAGTGAAGAGTCTCACGATCCAGGCAGAGGCCCTCCAGGGCCTGATGGGCTGTGTGCAGGATGGTGCCGCCGGGCGTCTCGTACACGCCGCGGGATTTCATGCCCACCAGACGGTTCTCGACCATGTCCACGCGGCCGACGCCGTGTTTGCCGCCGAGGGCGTTGAGTGCCTCGATTAGTTCAACACCACCCATACTGGTGCCATTGAGTCGCACGGGAACGCCCTGGCGAAAGTCGATCTCGATATACTCGGGCTCGTCGGGAGCCTCCTCCGGTGCCGTGGTAAGTACGAACATGTCGGCAGGGGGTTCTTGCCACGGATCCTCGAGTACGCCGCCCTCATGGCTGATGTGCCACAGGTTACGGTCCCGGCTGTAGATCGAGCGCTTGGTCTGGGATACGGGCACATTATGGGCCGCAGCGTAAGCTAGAGCGTCTTCACGAGAGCGGATCTCCCACTCGCGCCACGGTGCGATCACTCGCAGTTTGGGATTGAGTGCCTTGAAGGTCAGCTCAAAACGCACCTGGTCGTTGCCCTTGCCGGTGCATCCATGGGCGACCGCGTCAGCCCCCTCAAGCTCAGCGATCTCGACCATGCGCTTGGCGATGAGCGGCCGCGCAAAGGACGTGCCGAGTAAATAAGTCCTCTCGTAGACGGCACCTGCCATCAGCGTAGGCATGATATAGTCGCTGACGAACTCACCACGAAGATCCTCGATATAGATCTTGCTGGCGCCACTCTGCATTGCCTTGGCTTCTAGCCCACCCAGTTCCTCGCCTTGGCCCAGATCGGCAGTCACGCAGATGACCTCGCAGCCATAGTTCTCTCGCAGCCAAGGCACGATTACCGATGTGTCCAGACCGCCAGAATAGGCAAGCACACACTTTTTGACTGGGTCTTTCACGAGTCTTTCTCCTCTGGTTGGGGCGCGATATCAATGATCAACGCCGTCTCGTCACAATCCGCAAAGTGCACGCAGTTGATGCAATCTCGCCAGATCTTGCGGGGCAAGGTATCGCGAGAGATCTGGTGGAAGCCCAACGCCTCGAAAAAGCCGACCTCATACGTCAACGCAAAGACGCGGGGTATACCCAAGCCTTGGGCTTCGCGAAGCAAGTAGCGCACCAAGCGCTTGCCGATCCCTTGGCCGCGATGGCTCTCGCTCACCGCTAGCGAGCGTACCTCCGCGAGGTCACCCCAAAAGATGCTGAGCGCCGCGCAGCCTATCACCCGGCCATCCATCTCGGCCACCGAAAAGTCGCGAAGGAACTGGTACACGGCCGCCAGCGGGCGCGGTAGCATTCTGCCGCGCTCGGCATATCCGTTGACGATGCGCGCGATCTCTGGCGCGTCATGTACCGTCGCTCCCCGCACAAGCACCTCGCTCGTCATGGGCGCCTCGGTACGCATATCAGACAGCTTCTGCAAAGATGTCATCCAGGGCCTCCAATGCAGCGTCAATATGTTCGCGTTCGATGATCAGCGGCGGGAGCAGGCGCAATACCTTGGCCCCGGCTCGGCAAGTGATGATGCCCCGCTTGTAGCCAGCGTCGATGATTGAAGCCGCTCCTACCTCGAGAGGGATTCCCCACATGAGGCCGACGCCCCGCACGCCCTTGACAACGTCGTACCGCTCTGACAGCTCCTGGAGCCCCGCCTCCAGATAGGCCCCCATCTCACGCACATGGCCGAGGAGGCTTGCATCCGATACGCGACGCAGCACAACCTGAGCTGCCGCGCAGATCACGGGGTTCGCCGCAAACGTGCTTCCGTGGTCCCCGGGGACAATGACACTAGCCACTTCCTCCGTCATAACCACAGCCCCCATGGGCAACCCACCGCCGAGGGGCTTGGCGAGGGTCATGATGTCGGGCGTGATGGCCGCCATCTCATGGGCCCAGAGGCTCCCCGTACGACCCATGCCACACTGCACCTCGTCAAAGATGAGCAGTGCGTCATGCTGGTCGCACAGATCGCGCAACCCTGCCAAAAAACCCGGGGCGGCCAAGTTCACGCCGCCTTCGCCCTGTACCGGCTCGACGATGCAAGCGCACACGTCGTCATCCATAACCTCCGCGGCGGAATCGAGATCATTGAACCTGGCAAAGCTGACACCTGGCATGAGCGGGCGGAAGGGCGCCTGATAGTGCTCTCGCGGCGTAAGTGCCAGCGCGCCCATCGTACGGCCGTGGAATGCATTCTCAAAGGCCACGATGCGGGTCTTGTTGTCGCTCCGCCGCCGAGCCCACTTGCGAGCGAACTTGATCGCCGCTTCGACCGACTCGGTACCCGAGTTGCAGAAAAAGGCACGATCACCGAAGGATC
>CAZTMY010000259.1:0-3688 GCA_964614895.1 uncultured Anaerolineales bacterium | reverse complement strand
AATGCACATGGAGCAATCATTGGTAGGGAAGGTCTTGTCCAACTGGGCCATGGTTCCCCCGATGGCGGGGGCGCTCTCCAGCAGGTAGACCTTGTAGCCCGAGCCGGCCAGGTCCAACGACGCCTGGATGCCGGCAATGCCCGCACCCACAACTAGTACGGCACCCACTGGTTGCTGTTCGACCTGAGACTCCATAACCATCCTCTGGCCAGGCTTCCGCCGCGTTACTCGTGCAATCCGCTAGACAGATGCATCCCTGATCTTTTGGTCGACTATCTCAGCAGCACTATCCAGCGACACTCCCTCAGAGCTCGTAACCCCGTCAAGGGCAGCGCGCACCAAGTCAAGCCGAATGCTGTGTGCGAGACGATCGACCTCGCGGATGCGCTGAAGCATCTCAGGTGGCCAGTATCCCTCCTCCACCGCCATCTCGCGCAGCACGCCCATAACATCACCAAACTTGACGTTTTGCGGGCAATAGGCAGTGCAGGCATAGCAGCGCTCACAATACCACAACAACTCGCTGGATAGTACGGCCTCACGTTGGCCCAGCAACACCTGCCTGATGATGCGCCGCGGGCTAAAGCGTTCATCCACATCGGTGACGGGGCACCCCGCGGTGCACGTTCCACAAGAGAAGCAGGCCTTGATCTGGTCTCCCCCTGGGCGTGCGGCCACGTCGTACTTGAAGTTAGCATCATAGGCCCGGTTCCAATCGGCCATCACATTCTCCCTCATGCCCTCAACGAAGGGTCACTCAACGTTGATTGTGCGCCCGGCCTCGGCAAGAGCCCCGCTTGCTCCACAATGGGCTCGATCGCCTCTTCCCACTCGACGGCCATGATGTGGACACCATGGACGCCCTCAATCTCGCGCAGCTCCTGGATCGTCTCGGCACACATGCGAATACCTTCCCGGCGCGCCGACTTGCCGCGACCAGCGCCCGAGATGCGCTTCATCACCAAAGCCGGAATACGTATGCCAGCGACGCGAGAATCCACATAGCGGGCCATGCCTGCCGACTTGAGCGGCATCACGCCGGCAATGATGTGCACCTTCTCATGAAGCCCAAGGTCCACGATGCGTCGCATCCACTCGCGAAAGCGCGGCATGTCATAGATGCACTGCGTCTGGATGAAATCGACGCCAGCGGCCACCTTCTTGGCAAGACGAATAACCCGCATCTCAAACGGATCGCCAAAGGGGTTGGCCGCGCCCCCGATAAAGATGGGCACATCGCCCTCGATCTCGTCGCCGCCCTGCGTGCGTGCATCATCGCGCATCCCTTTGATCATGGCGATCATCTGGATAGAGTCAATGTCATACACATTCTTGGCTTGTGGGTGGTTCCCAAAGCTCTGGTGATCGCCCGTCAGGCACAAGAGGTTACGCACGCCCTGACTCACGGCCCCAAACACGTCGGCCTGAATAGCTAGCCGGTTACGGTCGCGTGCGGTCATCTGCATTACCGGCTCGACGCCCGCCGCACACAATCGCGCGCACGTAGCGGCACTGCAGAGCCGCACGATGGCGGTTTGGTTGTCGGTAACATTGATGGCATCACACACGTCCCGAAGGAGCTCGATCTTGCGATCGACGACAGAGACGTCGGGGCCTTTGGGCGGGCCGAGCTCGGCAGTGACCGCAAAGACTCCCTGTTCTAGCAGCCCCTCAAGCCTGGAGCCTGCCTTCATGGAACGATATCCTCTCGCACCACCTTACGCGGACCTCCGTCTCGGGATGTCGTCCAATCCTTAGGTGGCTCCACCTCGTATAGGCGCTCGACCTGCCCAATGGCCACCAACCGATCGTAGATGAGCTGCCACGCGCAGGGCAACTCAGGATCCACCTCACACTTGCCATCCTGCGAGCCACCGCATGGCCCGTTCAACAGGCTCTTGGCGCAACGTGTGATGGGGCAAACGCCGCCGAACTTGTGTAGGACGCAGTTGCCGCAACCCAGACATCGCTCCGACCAGGTGCCCAGCTCCTCGGGGCGTCCCATGAACTTGGTATTCAACGCGGGATACACGATAGCCGAGGGGTACTGCTCCGCTAGCGTCTGCACGCCAACACCGCATGCCATGGAGAGCACGATCTCGTGGCTGGCAATGAGATCAGCCAGGGGCTCGTTGAACTCGACCTCGCACTGCCGCTCGACGCAGGCCTCGGTTACTAGCTGTTCGCGACCCTCGCGCTTGGCGGCCAGACGCAGGGCGGCGCTGAGAACCGCTACTTCCTTGGTCCCACCAGCCATACAGATCGCCACGCATGTGTCACACCCGATGACGGCCACGCTGGCGGCATCGCGCACCATGCCCAGAATCTCGGGGATCGGTTTCCTCTCGGCTACGATCATGCGTCACCCACGCTTTGCTTTGCCGGAGCTCTGAACTCGTCAATCCAGCGCAGTAGATCCGCGCCCATGTTGGGCGCCATAGCCTCGTACCTGAGGCGCCATCCTTCAAGGCCGATCTCGCCCAACAGTGCTCGAGCAGCGGCGGTCCGGCGCCGAGCTCGCTCGTCGCCCATCACCGATCGGCAGGCGCCAGCCGCGCACGAGACTACCAGCACGCGTTCAGCCCCTCCCTCAAAGGCCTCCAGAATCATCAGCTCGTCAATGCTCCCACCACAGGGGACAGTGCGCCACTGCACGTGCTCCGGCAACGTACGTCCCTCTTGGGCCAGTCGGTCCAGAGCGGCCCCTAGCGAACGCTGGCAACCGATAAGCACCATGGGGGACGTATCCGATCCTTGGGTCACACGGCCTCCTGCTCCACGGGCTGCTCGGCCTCAATCAGCGAGATCGCCCTAACCGGGCAGTTGGCGACGCACATGCCGCATCCCCAACATGCCTCAGGCACGACATAGGCGGCGACGACATCCTCCGTCGCCCGCAGCTCGACAGCCTGGTGAGGGCACGTCCGGATGCAGGTGAGACAGCGAATGCACTCGTCTGACGCCACCTCAGCGTATTCTTCTGGGAGCGCCATCACTTCTCGCCCCAAGACCGTGTCGATCCCGTTCACCAGGCGCTGCAGATCAGCAGCCTGCGTCTCCGAGTCAGCGTCCAGGTGACACCGTCCCACTACATAGATGCCGCGACGAACAGTCTGCGTCCCGCTCACATAGCGCATGTTGACATCTTGCAGCAAGCCATCCTCGCCCAAGCGGATCCCCAGCTTTTCCGCGAGCTCGCGGGCCGCCGCCGGGGGCGCGATACGCTCTGGGACCACCAACACATCACCAACTCGCCGGCCTTCCTCGGAGGTCAGGACGACTTGGTCATCCTCAAAGGCGAGCTCCAACTTGTGATACCGACAGTAAACGACACCGAGCTCGCGTGTGCTGCGGGTTAGGCGTTCCAGGTTGTGCGTATCGACCTGGAGATCCCGGTAGTACACACAGACCTCCGGACGTGCTAGCCCCACCACGTCTTGGGTCACGCGCAGCGCCTCGGCGGCAGTCTCTTTGGAGGTATTTTCCGGATAGTCGAGCAGCAGGATAACCCGACGCTGCGCCCAGGCGACACGATACTCTGTCCGTAGGTCCTCGCGGACCCGCGCTGCCCACCCCAGCGGCGTCAAGACGGGCAGCAGGCTGCCTTCCGGCTGCCCAACGTCCACCGCCGCGCGTTGGTTCCCCAGAGCGAGGGCAATAGCACCCACTTCCACCTCGGCCATGCCCG
>CAZTMY010000258.1:0-3735 GCA_964614895.1 uncultured Anaerolineales bacterium | reverse complement strand
AGCGGGGTCTTGACCATCTTGATGGTAGCCGGTAAACACGTTGAGTCGCCACACGTCGGCCAGCCGTGCGACCGCTAGGTAGTCGAGGAAGCGCGCGATCTCCCGTGCGCGCTCGCTTGGATCGGCCTTGGCAAAATCGTTGCCAGCGATGATCGTCGAGATGCCCAACCCGCGCTCATGCGCCAGCTCGGTCACCCATAGATACTGCTGACCCAGGCGGTCGCGATCCAGGTAGCCAAAGTGGACCTCGTAGCCGTCGGCGCCTATGGCTTCAGTCTCCTCGGCGAACGCGGGCCAGGTCATACCCTCGGCAAAGGCCTGGCGATAGCCCCACGAACTCACGGCGATGCGCATGGTGTGTTCCTCCTAGCTGAACCAGGGGCTCGATACGGCCCTACGTACGTTGATCTGATCGACAACGGCGTTGCCGGGTTGGTTGATGAGAAACATGGCGATCTGGGCGACCTCCTCCGGCGTCATCAGGACCGAGGTATCAAGATCAGGGCGGGCTCGGGTTACCAGGTCGGTATCCACACCGCCTGGGCAGAGGGCGTGCACGCGGATGCCCTCCGGCTGCAGCTCCTGGGCTAACACTTTGGTCAGTCCTAACAGGGCATGTTTCGAGGCGGTGTATGCGCCTTGATTGACATAACCCTTGACGCCTACCACAGATGCCACGTTGAGAATGCAGGCCTGGCCATCGCGCGCCAAGAGCGGCATCGCCTCCCGACACATGAGAAATGGTCCGCGTGCGTTGACGGCCATGACGCGATCCCAGTCAACAGTAGACGTCTTTGCCACCGGACCGAACACCCCAATGCCCGCGCAGTTGACCAGCACGTCGATGCGGCCCCATGTCGCCTTGATCTGAGACATCGCCCTCTGGACCTGCGTCTCGTCGGCGACATCCGTGACCAGCGGTAGGGCGGTCACCCCGAAAGATCGAGCGCGCTCGGCTACGGCCTGAAGATCGACCTCCGAGCGGGCCAGTAACCCAACATCGGCGCCGGCCTCTGCGCAAGCTATGGCGATAGCCTCGCCGATGCCTCGGCTGGCGCCTGTGATGATAGCTACCTTACCCCGAAGGGACGTGCCGGTCATGATATTCCTTCCCGCATGCCGACGGCGCCAAACGACGCGGGGGCAATGATAGCATTGGGGGATAGCGCGGTCAACTGCGCTGCTAGCATGACGGAGTCGCTGCGTCTTGGTATCCGGCGGTCGCCCGTGTATCATGGTGTCACCTGGTTCGCTGCCGGCCACAGCGAGGAATGATAAATGTTGCAACAGTTACTCCGAATCGTCGCAGAATCTGACGTTCAGAGTGTGCGTACACTTGCGGAAGCCCTGGACCTCACGCCAGGCTTGGTGGAAGGGATGCTCGAGCAGCTCGTACGTGAGGGCTACCTGGAGTGCCAGACCATTGGCTGCGAGTCATCGGCCTGCAAGCATTGCGCCTACCGAGGCTATTGCGGAGCAGAGGGGCGCAGTGTGGGCGTGCGGGGCTGGCGTCTCACAGAAAGCGGCAAGCGTGTCGCTGGCCGAGTATAGGTCGCCAATGGGAGGCAACCGCGTGACGCGTCAATCGTCGACGGCAGCAGCCTCCCCTGCGTCGCGGCGGCGGCTGCGCTGGTTTGCTTGGGCGCTTGGGCGTTGCCGCGGTGTGCTAGCGGAGCGATATGGCGACGAGCGGGCCAAACGCGTAGCCCAGCACGCCCAGGATGCCTACCGAACCTTGCTGCCGACGCTGCCGCCGATCTCGTTGGCGCGCGATCCCATGGCGCCTCTGACCTTGGCCACCACGTGGGTACTAGCGCTCTACCAGGGCTCGCGCTTGGAGAGTGGCACCGCGGAGGACGTGGGCTGGGTGTTGGTGACCTGTCTGGAGCGCATCTATGCGGCCATCCCTCGCTGGATACGGCGCTTGGCGGGCGCTGCGTTCATGAGCACGCCGTCGCGTTGGATCATCACGGCGTTGGGGAGGCGGTCGCAGCGTAAGCGGTTACCTTGCACCTTTGTCTGGCGCGTGATCGATCGTGATGAGGGTGACGCCGATCTGGGCATCGACTATCTCCAGTGCCCCGTCAACATGCTGTTGCGCGATAACGGCGCCAGCGAACTGGCGCCGTATCTGTGCAACACCGACTATGCCACGTTTGCCGCCCTGGGGCTAGGGTTTCGCCGGACGCGGACGCTGGCCTGGGCCTGCTCGCACTGCGACTTTCGCATGTGGCGAGCCGGAGGTACCGATCCCGCCTGGCCGCCGCGCTTTGCCGAGCGGCACTGCGGTCGCTCGCTCGATGCGCGCCTCACAGAGACGCCAAGCAACCCCCAGGAAGAGCATCCATGATCGAGCACGGTCCTGGGTTGTGCCGGTCCATCCTGCAACGCCGATCCACGGCTAGGTCGGCTATAGGCACTGTGATCCCCAACCCATCGAGACTGCAAGGCTGGTGAGATCGAGGAGCTGACTGCATCGGTGCGCCTTCCGAGCGCACCATCTGACGTAGTAAACGATTCCGGCAATCATTAGGAGGTAAGATGGAGATGCGGATCGAGGCTGGCAGTATCCAGGCTTTCCAGGAGGCGTACGCGAGCGATCCCAAGAACGCTCTAGCGATGAACGCCGTCACGCGGAATGGCATTGGGCCAGTAGCCATCCGGCGCGAGGTGGTGTCGCGCGCTAACCACACCTACTCGCACCTGATCGAGACCCCCGAGGCCACCAACCAGAAGGCCAGCGGGCGATGCTGGCTGTTCGCGGGCATGAACAAGCTGCGCCTGCACGCCATGGAGCGCATGGCGCTCGAGAGCTTTGAGCTGTCGCAGGCTTATCCCATGTTTTGGGACAAGCTCGAGAAGGCGAACTATTTCCTCGAGAACATCATCGCGACGCGCGACGAGCCGCTGGACGGCCGCCTGGTCATGTGGCTGTTGGCCCAACCCCTGAGCGACGCGGGGCAGTGGGACATGTTCGTCAACCTCGTGGCCAAGTACGGCGTCGTTCCCAAGGCCGCCATGCCCGAGTCCTACAGCAGCAGCGCCTCGGCGGGGATGAATGGGGTCCTGGTAGCGCGTCTGCGGGCGGACGCACGCGAGCTCCGCACCATGGCCGCGGACGGTGCCTCCGTCGAGGAGCTCCGCGCCGCCAAGGGCGAGATGTTGACTCGCTTTTACACCATGCTGGTGATCCATCTCGGCCCGCCCCCGATGCACTTCCAGTGGGAGTGGCGCGACAAGGACGGCAACTTTCACCGGCACGGCGAGATCACCCCGCAGGAGTTCTTCCACACCTACGTGGGCATCGACTTCTCTGATTATGCCTGTCTCATCAACGCGCCTACTGACGACAAGCCCTTCTACCGCATGTACACGGTCCAGTACCTGGGTAACGTGGTGGGCGGCTATCCCGTCCGCTACCTCAACGTGCCCATAGACGTCATCAAGCGTGCTGCGTCCCAGTCCATCGCCGATGGCGAGGCCGTCTGGTTCGGTGCCGACGTGGGCAAGCAGTGGGCTCGGGACGAGGGCATCCTGGATGCCGCGCTCTATGATTATGACCTGGTGGTGGGCGGCATGGGCGCCTTGAGCAAGGCCGGTCGCTTGGACTATGGCGAGAGTCGTATGAACCACGCCATGCTCTTCACGGGCGTGGACCTGGACGAGGATGGCAGCCCGCACAAGTGGCGCGTGGAGAACAGCGGCGGCACCGAACAGGGCGACAAGGGCTATCTC
>CAZTMY010000257.1:0-3771 GCA_964614895.1 uncultured Anaerolineales bacterium | reverse complement strand
AGACCCCTCGTAATCTGGTAACTCGCGAAATCGCGGCCTTGTCGCGATCGATGCTCCTCAATGCTCACGTTGTTCTATACCCTCGGACACGGCGGGGTTGTGTCCTAGAATAGACGGAAAGGTTCAAAGCAAGGAGGCTTTCATGGCTGAGGCGCAGGTACCCCAGCGCATTATCAACAGTGTCGCGCCCATTCGGATCTGTGACAATGGTGGATGGACGGATACCTGGTTCGCGGAACATGGCCGCATCTTTAACATCGGCGTCTATCCGTATGTCGAGGTGCAGATCCAAGTCTTTGCGAGGTCGGCCCGGGAGCATCGGGTGGTGCTGCACGCGGAGAACTTTGGGGATCGCTACGCCGTGCTGCCTCGCCATGAGAAGCACGAGTGGATCCACCACCCCCTCCTCGAAGCCGCCATCGACTACATGGGTGTCCCCGAGAACCTGGCCGTGCAAATCTCGATCTACTCCGAGGCGCCGGCTGGCTGTTCCACCGGGACGTCAGCTGCCGTCACGGTGGCGTTGATCGGTGCATTGGATCGCCTCACGCCTGGGGGGATGACGCCCTCGCAGGTGGCCTACACGGCCCATCACATCGAGACCAAGATGCTGCACCAGCAGTCCGGCATCCAGGACCAGCTCTGTTCAGCCTTTGGTGGTGTCAACTATATCGAGATGTTCGCGTACCCCTACGCGTCAGTCTCGCCCATCTATGTGTCCAACCCTGTCTGGTGGGAGCTGGAGCGTCGGTTGGGGCTGGTGTTCCTGGGACGCTCGCATAGCTCGAGCCAGGTGCACGAGATGGTCATTCGTGATCTGGAGGATGCTGGCCCCGACAACCCAAAGCTCGAGGCACTGCGCAAGTGCGCGGATCGCTCGCGGGATGCGCTCTATGCTGGGGATCTAGACGCGTTGGGAGCAGCTATGGTGGCCAATACCGATGCTCAGCGGAACCTGCATCCCCAGCTTATCAGCAGTGATGCCGATCAGATCATCGCCATCGCGCGCGAGTACGGGGCACTGGGGTGGAAGGTCAATGGTGCGGGTGGAGAGGGCGGATCCATCACGCTGCTGTCTGGCGCGCTCATGAGCCAGAAGCGGGCCATGCTGCGAGCCATCGAGGAGACGAACCCTCTGTTCCAACCGATCCCTATCTACCTGAGCCGGTTTGGCCTCCGCGTCTGGAACCGTCAGCCCGACGGACAGCAGGATGTGCGGGGCTCCAGTAAGTGAGGGGCCCCGCTCTTGCGGACGATCTGTCGCGGCTAGCGGTGGACGTGGTCCGTCTCGCGCCGGTCCGGCCCCCCAGTTTCTTTGGGCTTGGATTCCTCGACGCGCTCCGCCAGGAAGGCGTCATACCGTGCCCGATCCACGGGGATGCTGACTGGCTCGCTGATGTGCCCGGATAGGATCATGGCATTGATGAGCTCAACGCTGTTTATGCCCTCAACGCCTGGCGTCAGCAGGTCGTCGCCGCGCAGGAGATGATTCGCCATATTGCGCAGCACGGCAATGTGTCCCCTGTCGCAGTCGGGCAGCTCGATTTCTACCTCTTGCGCCTCCGGGCCACCCCACATGTGCTCTGTGGAGTCGCTGAATCCGCGCACGCCCTGAGGGATCTCCCAGAAGCGGAGCTCCTGATCGACGACGCGAAGCTTGCCAAGCTCGCCCGAGATCTCCATAAAGTTGGTGCCTGGCGCTTCGGTGGTCGAGCAGTAGATATAGCCTGTGGCGCCGTTGGGGTAGGAGAGGATGGCCGAGGCGACATCTTCTACCTCGATCCGGTGCATGGCTGTGGCTGTGTAAGCCATGACCTTGTCTGGCAGTCCGCCAAGCCACGCGAATCTGTCCAGTGAATGGGGTGCTTGGTTCATCAGGACGCCACCGCCCTCGCCGGCCCAGGTGGCGCGCCACCCCGCCGAGTCATAGTAGGCCTGGCTACGGAAATCCGCATAGACGAGCATCGTGCGATAGATCTCGCCCAAGCGGCCACTCTGTACCAATTCGTGAGCCGCTCGCCAGACTGGCTCGGTGCGGCTCTGGTACATGACCGCAAAGGGCGTGCCGGTACGCTTGGCAGCTTCTACCATGGCATCCGCGGCGGATACGGTCACCGCAATGGGCTTTTCGGAAATGACGGCCTTACCTTGCTCCATAGCATAGATGGCGATTTCGGGGTGGAAATAATGCGGCGTCGCCACAACGACGACATCAACGTCCGGGCGGTCGATTAATTCCTGGTAGGCTGTACAATACGGGACGTTGAATTCCTCGCCCACCGACTTGGCGACGGCCGGTATGATATCGCACACGGCGGTGAGGTCACCCTCAGGCATCTGTTGCAGGCTATGCGCGTGCCCAGTGCCCATTCCGCCTGTGCCCACGATTCCAAAACGTACCCGATCCATGAGGCGTCCTCCTTTGCTGCCGCGACCTCATCACGGGGATGATTATAGCGCCTGAGCCTGCTCAGGCAACCCGCTGGCGGGGGTACACGTATGCCTGTACACTGGCGCTGGCGCCTGGAGGCAAGAGAGGATTCCGATATGGATGACGATCGTGCGGAAGAGTTGGAGCAGAGGCTGAGGGCGGGCTCGATTGCGGGCGTGTCGGAGAGGCTGGGGGACGGCCCGTGGGTGCTGCCCGACTATGCGGGGCACTCGTTGGCGAATGTGCCTGCGACGGCCGCGGGGTTGCTGGGCGCAGAGATGGACGGGCTACAGTCGCCAGCCGAGGCGTGCTACTGGCAACATCTCGGCGCGCCGGTTCGTCGTGTAGTCATTGTGCTGGTCGATGCCTTGGGATACGTGTACCTGCGCCGGATGATGGGCGATCCTCGAGCTGATATCTGGCGGGGTCTGGCTGACCGTGGGGTGCTGTTCCCCATGACGGCGGTCTGCCCGAGCACCACGGTTACGTCGCTGTCAACGTGGGTGACCGGCGCGTCGCCTGCCGAACACGGCCTGCTGGGCTATGAGCTGTGGCTCCGCGAGTTTGGGGTTCTCGCTGAGATGCTCACCATGCGGCCGGTGTATGGCGTTGGCACCGAGACGCTCGTCGAGTGGGGGTTGGACCCAACCCGCCTCCTCCCGGTGCCTACGCTAGCCGAACGGTTGGCGCCGCAGAACATCGGCACCATTGGCTTTGTGGCGGCCAAGCACCGCACCAGTCCCCTCAGCCAGGCGCTCTATCGCGGCGCTGAGCGCCTGATTGGCTATGAGGATGTAGACGATCTGTGGCGTCGGCTGCGTGGCTTGCTGGAGACGCCTCCGGATCGTTCGGAGCTAATACTGGCGTACTGGGGTGGCGTCGATACGGCCATCCATCTGCATGGGACAGGCGAGGGGGCGTGGCAAGCCGCCTGGGCTGACTTTACCAAGGCGATGGCGTCTGGGCTGTTGGGGTTGCCCGCTTTAGCGCGCGAGAGCACGGTGTTGATCCTTCTCGCGGACCACGGCTTTGTGGATTCGCCCGCCGAGGCTGCCTGGGATGCGGATGCGGATGGCGCACTGCGCGATGCCTTGTTGATTCCGTACTCGGGCGAGTCGCGGGTGGCGTTCTTGCACACTACCGACGACGCGGCGGCGGCGCGTCTGCGACGCTTCTTGGCGCCGGGCTTTGCGGTGGTGGAGGCGCATACGGCGCTGGAGGCCGGCTTGTTTGGGCCCGGCAAACCCAGCCCGGAGGCGGTTTCGCGACTTGGTGACCTGGTAGCCATCGCGCGTGATAGGTCCTATCTGGACAGGCTGAACCGTCGCGAGAAGTTGCGC
>CAZTMY010000256.1:0-3776 GCA_964614895.1 uncultured Anaerolineales bacterium | reverse complement strand
CGGGCAGTAGGGGCAGATCTGGCGGCAGAAGGGGATGTGCACATAGAGGCCGACGCTGTCCATGTCGGCGAGCTGTTCCTCCACCGATCCCGGCGCGTTCGACAGGGTCAACGGCTCGTCGCCGAGCAACGCCCTCCGCAGCGCGCCTCGCAGCCCGTCCACCCACCGCATCGCGCCCCTCCTGACGATCGCGCGCCCAGCTACGCCTCGCGATCCAGCACCGTGCTCGCCTCGACATGCCCCTGAAGCTGCTCCCACGTATGCCACGCGGGACGCAGCCGCTCGCTCGCATACAACGCCATCTGGTCCGTATGGTGCGGCGAGCCCGGATCCAGCGACTGGCCATACGGCGTCACGCTCCACACCTCGAGCGGGTCGGTGAACGAGACCAGCGTCGTCGTCACCTGGCCACGCGAGGCCGGCACCATGCCCTCGTCATCCATCAGGATGCCCGGCCCCGTGGCTCGCAGGCAATCCATAAAGATCACCTCCTCATCGCCAGAGACGGCTAGGTCCACGTCGCCGAGCTGCAGCCGATGTATCTGCCCCCAGGGGACCAACGCCGTGCCGTGATGCGCCTGCAGCATCCGGACCGCCTCGGCCAGCGCCAGGGCCGCGTCACGCAGCTCTGCCTCGCTCTCGGGGAGGTGCTGCATCTGCGCGTCCCCCTGGACCTCGGGGTGACGCCGGCCATAGCAGCCGCGCCAGGTCCGCAGGATGGTGGCGCCGACGCTATCCGGCTCCATGCGCGCGTCCCAACCCAGGACGGCCTCCAGCGCTTGATCCAACTCCTCGGGCGGATCATCGATGGCCGCGCGATACCGGCGGAACCCCTCCACCAACGGCGGCCGCCACATCAGCCCCGCCAAGGCCAGCGTGTCGAACGCCAGCGCACGGCCGTCCTCCAGCGTATAGCCGTGGGCGTCGCGCAGCACCTGCCTCGCCCGCGTGCCCCGACCCCGCCACACGTCGCCATAGTGCCCGTACAGCGCCCCCGGCGGGAAATCCTCCCGCGTCATCGTCAGGCCGTCGGTGACCACGTTAGCGGCCGTGTTGCAGTTCTGGAGCCAGCCGGTCTCGGGATCGTGCACCTGGGGCAGACCGTCGGCGGGAACCCGCCCCTGCCAGCGCGTCGCCGAGGTGGTGCCGTCCAACGCCGTCATCTCTCCCAGACGCACCGGCCGCAGCGGGCACGACCCCGTCTGCAGATAGCCGATATGCCCATCGGCGGTAGCGTAGGTCAGGTTGAACCACGCCAGTTGATCCATGCGCAGCGCCTCACGGAACGCCTCGGCCGTCCGAGCCAGGCTCATGCGGTAGAACTGCACCGCCACCTCATCGTTCTCCAGGTCACACATGGCCCCGGCGAACGCGCGACCGTCGCGCTCCAGCAGCACCGGCCCGTGCACCGTGTAGCGCACGCGGTAGGGCGCCTCGACGAGTTGGCCGTCCTCGTCCAGCGCGCGGTCGATCCCCTCCCGGATGTCCATCTCGCGCCAAGCCCCGTCGTACCAGTAGCGGTCGGGGTCCTCAGGATGCAGCTTGAGCTCATAAGCGTCCACGCTATCGGCGCCGCCGGCCGTCAGCGTCCAGGCCACGCCGGGCGTATAGCCCAAGGCAAAGAAAGGATAGCCCAGCGGCATGAACCCGCCGCAGTCCAGATCGCCGCCGTGGATGTGTGCCTCGTACAGCGCCAAGGGACCCCGCGCCGCCCAGTGAGGATCGATCAGCAGCATGGGCCGCCCCGACGCCGTGCGGCTGCCCGCCAACGCCCACGAGTTGGAGTGATCTGTATCATACACGGGCTCGTCGGTACCATCTAGCGTCGCCTCGGCCTTGGCCAACGCCACCTGATAGCTGAAACTGGCGTACATCAGCCGCCCAAACCCCAGTACCTGGAGCGGATCCGCCGGCAGCGCCGCCCCACAACGCTCGGGGTGCGCCGCGCGGTAGGCCTCCAGCCCCTCGGCAAAGGCCTCCAAGTTGCTTTGCATCTGGGGCGTGGCCGCGTCCCAAGCCCGCCGCGCCAGCTCCTCGACGCAAAGCACCCGCGCCAGTTGCACCCACAGCTCGCCGTCGCCATCGGGCACCTCGGCGCTGCGCCCCACCCCGATGCGCAGGTTCCGGAACAGCCGCTCCGCCCCGTCCTCGCACATGGCCCAGGCCAGCGCATAGTGAGCGTCCTCCTCCGACGCGCCATAGATGTGCGGCACCCCATATGTATCGCGATGGATAGTCGCGCCCGTCGTCCCCGCGTGCGGAACTGCGTCAGACCTCATCATGACGAGAACCTCCCCTTGCTGCGCCAACCCAGAGGCGCCCAACCATTCGCCAGACGCCCACCACATCCGCTATACTACCGTCACACGCTTCCGTTGTCGACCGCTATCACACAAAGGCCGATGCCACCATGTCCAGCCGCGCCACCGCCATCGCCGGGTCCAACATCGCCATCATCAAGTATTGGGGACGCGCCGCCACCGAGCCGCTAGTGCCCCTGAACAACAGCATCTCCATGACGCTGGACGCCGCGCGGACCGTCACCACCGTGGCCTTTTCGTCGAGCTATGGAGAGGACACGCTGACCCTCAACGATGCCCCTGCCAGCCCGCGGGCCACATCCCGTGTGGTGCGGCAACTGGATCGCATCCGGGCACGCGCAGGCACGAGGGCGCGCGCCCGCGTCGTCTCGCGCAACAGCTTCCCGGCGGCGGCCGGAGTGGCCTCCTCGGCGTCGGGATTCGCCGCGCTGACCGTGGCCGCGTCCGCCGCGCTCGGACTGTCGCTGACGCCACAAGAGCTGGCCGCGCTGGCCCGTGAAGAGTCCGGCTCGGCGTCGCGCTCCATCCTGGGCGGGTTCGTCGAGTGGGTCGCCGACGCCCCCGACGCAGCCTGCATCCGCCAACTGGCCCCCGCCGACCACTGGGACCTGGCCGACGTCATCGCCATCGTGTCCCACGAGGCCAAGCCCGTCTCGTCACTGGATGGCCACGCCCGCGCCGTCACCAGCCCGCTGCTGTCAGCGCGGGTGGCCTCGTTGGAGCGCTCCCTCCGCGAGACCCGCGACGCCATCGCCCGCCGCGACCTGGCCCTGCTGGGCGCCGTCGCCGAGCGCGACGCCCTCTCGCTGCACGCCGTCGCTATCACCAGCGAGCCCGGCATCCTCTACTGGCAGCCTGGCACGCTGGCCGTTATGCACGCCGTTCGCCGTTGGCGCGACGAGGGCCTGCCCGCCTATTTCACGCTAGACGCTGGACCCAACGTCCACATCCTGACCACGGCCGCACACCGCGATGCCGTCGTAGAACGCGTACGCGCCCTCCCGGCCGTCCGTGCGGTCCTCGTCTGCGGACCCGGCCAGGGGGCGCGTCTCACCGACGACCACCTGTTGTAGGGGCACATCGTACGGCGTCTGCCACGCGTTCCGAGACGCCTTCCGACGCGCTCTTACGCGTTCGCCTTCCCGTCACACGCGAAAAGGGCGGATCCGTGCGCCATCTGCGGCGTCGGTATCCGCCCCTACTCCGATCTCTGTTATGACTTGCTAGCTGTTGATGATCTCGAACGCCTCAGCTCCCAAAGCGTATCCCTGAATAGCGCGTGCACAGGCCCGATCCTGGCACGACGTTGCGGGAACGGTTGCTCGTCTGTGTGATCTCGCCACTGTTGGGCCGCCAAGTTACCCATGTCTTCTCCTGGAATGCTGCGGGCCGCGCACAACGCGCATCGCAGCCCAAGCTGGTTAATGCCATCGTTGGTGGGTTCACAGCGTCAAG
>CAZTMY010000255.1:0-3799 GCA_964614895.1 uncultured Anaerolineales bacterium | reverse complement strand
GTCTCGGTGCAGGGGTACGTGAGCCAGGCGGACCTGAATCGTTGCCTGGAGGGCCTGACGGCGTTGCTGCCCGAGGCGGTGGCGCGGGCGCGCTAGAGGGCGATGCGGTAGCAACACATCATGATGCGGCCAGGCGCCGCCATGGGGCGGGGCCACGAAGGCAGCGGGACGATATCCATCAGCATGGCTCCCCCCAGCTCGGCGGTGCGGCGCGACGCGGTATTCGCCGAATCACGGGTGATCCAGAGCTCGCTTATGCCCGGGTCGCGGCCCGCGGTTTGATGGGGGAGGCGCTGTGGGATGCATAGCGGTGCTCTCGAAAGGCGAGAGCAACCTCGTAGGCCGCGTGGCCGCCCAACCGCCCCTTGCGCTCAGCCTATCTCTATTTCTCTTTAGTCTGGGTTGCTACAGATGTGGATTTAGCCTAGTCTATGCGCGTGCTTTGGTTAGCATTTCCTCCAGCTTTTGCCCAACCGCCAGGCAGTGGCGCAGAAATGTGGCCTCGTCGCTGATGCCCGAGCGGCCCATGCCAACTTCCAAAGTCAGCGGCTTGCGGTAGGGCGAGTCGGCTATGATGCGTATCAGGCGCTCCCAGTCCAGTGTCCCGTCAAAGGGCGGGCGGTGCTGATCGCCGGTGCCATCATTATCGTGGAGGTGAGTCACCAGTAGGCGGTCGATGAGGCCCTCGGCCCGCGCCAAGCCGTCGCACTCGCCGATGTTCGCATGCCCCGCGTCCCAGCAGAACCCTACATAGTCGTCATCATACCAGGAGAGGACGCGTTCTAGGGCGTCCCAGTCCTCAGGTTGGTTGCTGGCATAGTTCTCCAGGGCGATGCGCACCCCGCAGTTGGCCGCTATGGGCTGAAGCTCGTCCAGGCTGCGGCGCACTTGGTCCCATTGGCCTTCGGGTGGGTTGCCTAGGGCGGGTAGGTGCATGACGACGGCGTCTCCCCCCAGCTCGGCGGTCATGGTCAGGCGGTTTTCGACGAGCTCGACGCCTGCCCGGCGGCGGTATTCCTCTGGGGACATCCACGCCTTCTCCAGGCCGGCGCTGCCGTGGAGATCGAGCATGGTGAGGCCGTAGGCATCTAGCCAGCGCTTGATCTGAGCGACCTCGTGGCGGGAGTAAAGCATGTCGCCGCTCCAGTGGTGACACCAGTGGATGTGCCGAAATCCGGCCTCGGCGATATGCCGGAGAAAGGGCGATGGATCGCCGCGGTCCAAGAGATAGTCAGTGGCGATAGAGGGCATGGGGGTTCCTTTCAGTAATGATTGTGTGGCTCGCGGCCGAGCCATTGGAAGAGCAGAAGGGCGCCCATGATGGCGGCGACGGGCACGGCCATGGCTCCCAGGCAGAGCCACGCGCCGGCGAGCGCTCCCAGGTCATAGAGAGTCAGGATCAACGCGCCGCCCACAATGACCACGATGGCGATGCCACCCAAGATGAGCCGTCGTTCGGTCTGGCGGCGGTAGCGCGCTAGGTCGGTGGTGGACGCCTGGATGTGGCGTTCATCGTGCGGGAGGTCGCCTTGCCCGTCGTCATCCATGCCGGCTAGACCTTGCCGCGGCGGACCTTGTCATAGATGGTCATGGCCCACTCGGTTGCCTTCTTGAGATCGGCCTCGCTGATGCCTTCCTTGCTGGGCAGGGCCAGCTTGGTCAGGATCTTGTTGCCGCTCAAGGCGCCCGAGAGATCGTTCAGGCTGTGGCCAGCGTTGTCCTTGCAGGTGGCGAAAAGGGCAGCCAGTTTGCCAGAGACAGGGTGCTCCTGGAGAAAGGTACGCAGCGCCGGCGCATAATTGCCGGCCCACACCGGCGTACCGACGAACAGCAAGTCATAGGCGCTGGGATCCACGTCCACTGGCTGGATGGCAAGTTTGCGCTTGAGGATGGCATTAAAGCCGCCGACGACATAGCGCATGAACCCAGTGGGTAGCGGCTTGACGAGCTGGACCTCCGCCAAGTCGGCGCCCACTGCCTCAGCGATAGCCTGGGCGACGGCTTTGGTGTTGCCGTCCAACGAAGTGAATATAACGAGCGTACGAGTCGGTCGTTCGGCCATCGAGAACCTCCTGTGCGTGGATGCCCAGTTTGGGTGAGCCGAGGGTTGCATCGAACCCGATCAAGCTGATCCTACACACAAACCGTCGGTAAGGCAACGCCAAGCGCGCGAATCGCTAGGATTTTGTGGTTAGGTCTGGTCGGTCTCGCGGGAGCGTTGCATGCATCGGTGCGGATGGGCGATTGCGGGGGCTCTGGCTGGGTGTGGCTCGCTAGTCGCGTGGGGCTCGTCCTGCGCCTCGCCGGGCGCGCCGGTGTCAAACCCATAGCGGTCGTAGATGTCGCGAAAGCGCGTCAAGACTTCTTGGCGCGAGAGCCCTACGGCCTGAAGGGTGTAGCGATGGTGCGACTGGTAGGTCCGTGTGCTCTCGGCTTGGCGTGCTAGGATCTCGGCAAAGGCAGGCGACATGTCCATGCGAAAGTGGTGGTAGATCCGTTTGACCATGGCCTCGGGGTCGGAGATGAGATCGTCGTAGGTGATGACAAGCCATCTTCCAGGAGGTTGCTGCCGCAAGACCTCGATGGGGTGTCGGTACCAATAGTCGATCTTTTGCAGTATCTGCTCCTTGAGCGGGTAGAGCTCCAGCGGATCGCAGAAGCGGCGCCAGATGAACGAGCGCAGGCTCATCTCCGAGGGCACCTGTTGTAGGGGATTGCGCACGAGCAGGATATAGCGGGCATCGGGGATGTGACGCAAGAGTGCCGCGATTTTGCCAGAGAACGCCGGGCTCTTGGCCAGATAATGCTTGCCGTGGGTTCGCGTGTACGCATGGCGCAGGAGGCAACTGCGGTAAAAGCGCAGGATGCGGTCTTGCTCCTGGCGTGGCAAGTCGTCGTCAAAGCGGGCCGCGTCAGGGAGCTTGGCCCCTGGGAAGAATCCCCAGGGCATGAGCCCAGCCCAGATGTGCACCAGCAGCCCCTCGTCCTCTTCAGGCTTGCGCAATCCAATGCCGTGCATGGGGACGCGTTGCTGGAGGCTGCTCTCGATTTTGGCCAACAGCCGCGCTAGCGGGCGGCCGATGAGCCGGTCGCAGCGGGCCAGGGCGCGGAACAGCACCCGTTGCGTGATCGAAGGGGCAAAGAGCATCTCCCAGGTCTCCATCACATAGAATGTCTCGGTATCGCGCATAAGCAGACGATGGAGAAAGGTTGTGCCGCTGCGAGGATTGCCCACGATGAACACGGGCGCCCCCAGTTGCGCGCGTCGCCAGTTGGGAAAGAACACGTTGTCCAGAGCAAATCCGAGCCAGTTGAGGGCCTCGATGAGGGGATACACGATGCAGAAGGCCAGCAACACGCCGATGCGCTTGGGCGTGAGACGGCCATGGGTGCCACGCGCATGGAGCCAGCCTTGGCACACCTGCGCGATGTAGGCTCTGATGCGGGGCATGGTCATGCTGGCGACTCTCCTCGGTCGATACGGCATCTAGTATCGCGTCTAGTGTAGCACGGCGGCTACGATGTGCAATTGCTTCAGGGATCGTAACCCACGGCTACGATGCGTGTTGTAATGATACAAAGGAGGGAGGTGGACGTGGCGATGCCATCACATCACATTGCGGTCATTACCGATAGCACCAGCGATCTTTCGCCCGAAGTGGCGGCTGAGCATGGGGTCTCTATCGTGCCGCTGTACGTGATTTGGGGTGACGACCAGCTACGCGACGGAGTGGATATTACCAAGGAACAGTTCTACGAGCGCCTTCAGCGAGCCGTTAAAGAGGGTCGCATCACTCAG
>CAZTMY010000254.1:0-3810 GCA_964614895.1 uncultured Anaerolineales bacterium | reverse complement strand
CCATGCCACGCCCCAACATCCTTCTGTTCTTTACCGACCAGCAACGCGCCGATACCATCCATGCAGGAGGCAACCCCGTCATCCGCACGCCCAACCTGGACCGTCTGGCTCAAGAGGGAGTACGCTTTAGCAGCGCCTTCACGCCTAGCCCGGTGTGCGTCTCGGCTCGCTGCTCGATGATCCACGGGCAGTATCCGCACAACACTGGATGTGCCTACAACGGCGATCCCATGCCTACCGATCGCCCCAGCTTTATGCAGGTCCTCACAGAGGCCGGCTATCGCACGCACGGCATCGGCAAGATGCACTTTCGCCCCGATCCACAGGCCATGCGCGGCTGGCAGACCCGCGAGCATCAGGAGGAGATCCGTCACAGCATCGATGACGACGATTACCTCCAGTTCCTGCGCTCCAAAGGCTACACCCACATCTATGACCCCATGGGGCAGCGCGGTGAGATGTACTACATCCCGCAACTCGCGCAGATGCCAGCCGAGTACCACGCCACCCACTGGGTCGGCGACCGGTCCATCGCCTTTATCAGGGAGCAGGCGACGAGCGACCAGCCCTGGCTGCTGATGTCCAGCTACATCCACCCACATCCGCCCTTTTCGCCGCCCACGCCCTGGAACAAGCTCTACCGGGCGCCACTGATGCCGCTTCCCAAGATGCCGCACCAGTCGGAGGCCTACTGGACCTACATCAACCGTGTCCAGAACCGCTACAAGTACCGCGACAACGGTATCGACTACAACTTGCTCCGTTGTCTGAAAGCCTTCTACTATGCCTGCATCTCGTTCATCGATTACCAGGTAGGGCGCATCTTGGCAGCCCTAGAAGAGACGGGGCAGCTCGATAACACGCTGATCCTGTATGCATCCGATCATGGCGAATTCCTGGGGGACTATTTCTGTTTCGGCAAACGCAGCATGCTCAATCCGGCCTGCAACATCCCGTTGATGGCACGCTTCCCACAGCGCTTTGCGCAAGGCACTGTCAACGATGCGCCCGTCAGCCTGGTGGACATCATGCCGACCATGCTGGCGGCCGCTGGCGTCGAGCGGGACGATCTCTCGTTGGACGGCGTTGACCTAGCCGAGGTCGCTGAGGCGAGCGAGACGTCACCGCTCTCCCAGCGCACCGTCTACAGCCAATACCAGCATCGCGAGCTGGGCGTCTATATGGCGCTGAATCGGGACTACAAGTACTTTTACTCTGCGCCTGATAGACGCGAATGGCTCTTTGACCGACAAGAGGACCCAGAAGAGATGCGCAGCCAGGCCGGTCTGGTCTTCCGCCGATCCGCTCTGGAAGCGATGCGCGACAATCTGTGGTCGTTCTACCGTTCGCAGGGATATGACGAGCCACTCACGCCCGAGGGTTGGCGCGAGTTCCCGCAGCCCAGCCTGCCCGACGATCCCGACGAGGGGCTGCTGATCCAGGACGCGCCCTGGGCAGATCCTTACCAGCGCATCCCTGGCTACACGCAGGACTAGCGCGTATCGGCTGAACAGCAGGAGCGATGCCATGGCTACAGCGCGCGTCGTAGTGATCCCAGACGAGGTCATCGGTACGATCAATCCCAACCTCTACGGGCACTTTGCCGAGCATTTGGGCGGCTGCATCTACGAGGGGATTTGGGTTGGAGAGGACTCCCCCATCCCCAATCGCGGCGGCATCCGGCTCGACGTGGTCGAGGCGCTTCGGCGTATCCGACCGCCGGTGATCCGCTGGCCCGGCGGCTGCTTTGCCGACGACTATCACTGGCGCGATGGCATCGGCCCCCGCGAGCAGCGCCCACGTCGGCTAAACATCTGGTGGGATGACATCGAGACTAACCAGTTCGGCACCCACGAGTTCATCCGCTTTTGCCGGATGGTGGGCGCCGAGCCCTATATCTGCGGCAACGTGGGCTCGGGATCGCCCCGCGAGCTGCGCGATTGGGTCGAGTACTGCAACTATCCTGTTGGCACCACGCTCTCGGACGAGCGCGCTGCCAATGGCGATCCCGAACCACTGGACGTGCGTTACTGGGGTATAGGGAACGAGAACTGGGGCTGCGGCGGTGGCTTTACCCCCGAAGAGTACGCCGCGGCGTATCGTCGCTTTGCCACCTACCTGCATCCGCTGCAGCGCGAGCCGCTGACGCTGATCGCCTGCGGACCGTCTGGCAATGACACCGCCTGGACCCAACGCTTTCTCGAGCGCGTCACCGACGGCAACCGCGAACGCCGCGGGCTGCCGTTTCAGGGATATGCCGCCCACTACTATTGCGGGACGGCGGGCACAGCCACCGAGTACTCAACGGGGCAATGGTACCACCTCCTGGATCGCGCATTGGAGATGGAGACACTAGTTCGTCAGCAGCGCGCCATCCTCGACGGGTACGATCCCGACCGCAAAGTCGGGCTCATCGTGGACGAGTGGGGCGCGTGGCATCCAGCAGAGGAGGGCATCAACCCACGTCACCTCTACCAGCAGAACACCCAGCGTGATGCGTTAGTGGCCGCGTTGACGTTGGACATCTTTAACCGGCATGCCGACAAGGTCGCCATGGCCAACATCGCGCAAACGATCAACGTCCTGCAGGCCATGCTGCTGACGCATGGCGAGCGCATGCTGACCACGCCGACGTATCACGTCTATGCCATGTACGCCGAGCACCAGGGCAACCGGGCCGTTCGTGCTCTCTTTGCGGATGACACCATCGACTGGGCAGATGCGGAGGCCGACACCAGCGGGTCCATTCCGCAACTGGCAGGCTCCGCTTCGCTCGGAGATGGCGCGTTGACGGTGAGCCTGGTCAACACCCACGCCGATGAGCCGCTGGACGCCACGTTAGTGCTCTATGGCTACAAAGGTACGGTCGAGACCCGCACGACCCTGGCCGCCGACGACATTCACGCGCACAACACGTTTGAGACGCCCGATCGGGTCGCACCCCGCGTGGACCACCCCAACCTGACCATCTCTGCCGGCGAGAGCGGCGTGTCCCTCACGTTGCCGTCGGCCTCGGTAACAGTGCTGAGCATCGCGCTGTAGGCACAAACAGCGAGAGCCTCTGACCCGCGAGTGCGGGTCAGAGGCTCTGCAGAGGCAAGAGATTAGCTCTCGCTCAGCATTTCTCTCCACTCCGGCACTCGCAAAAACCAGAGCCGATTGCTGTCATGAAAGTTGTGCGCCCCATCGTAGGCCGTGCGCACGACAGCTAGGATATCTTTGCCCTCGAACATCCAGTCCACGTACTGAAAGCCAGTCAGTCGCAGTGACTCTTCCTCAGAGAGCCCCGAGTCATCCTCTAGCAAATAGCGTACCACGCGCCATTCCCGCAAATCCCCCGACACGCACAACGCCAGCCGATTTCGCTGCGATGGCCAGTCTGGCCGTGAGTTGGGATTGCTCAGCGTCACATACTGATCCGAGAGAGCGTCGTATCGGATCGCGAACTTGGTCATGCCGCCAGGGAAGCGGATGAATCCCCGTTCTGGATCATAGCTGAGCTCCCGTCCCTCGCCATCCACCCGAACCATGGCGGCGATATCCACCTCGGGTACACTGTTGAAACGCAGCACATCCCAGAGCTGGCCCTCGCGATCCGCCACAACGTTGCCCTCCAGCCACCCTGGACGCTCCAGTGTGCCCCACTCGGGAGGCAACCAGTCAGGATCAAACATGAGTTTGTTGGACATACGCCAACTGGCGGCATCCAGCAAGTCCGCCCTGGCATCGGCCGAGATGACCAATGCTCGAAAGCCCGGACCCCACTCGCAAGGATCGCAGTCCTCAAAGGCGCGGTAGAGCCGCCCCTGA
>CAZTMY010000253.1:0-3826 GCA_964614895.1 uncultured Anaerolineales bacterium | reverse complement strand
GAAGGGCGTTAGCGAGTTTGCCTCGGAAAAGGCATAGTGCGTGAGCACGAGTGCCAGTAGCCCAAGGACGAGAATTGGCCCTGCCCACGACGGCCGCAACACGCTCGTCCGCCACGCCGCGATCCCGATCCCCAGTATCCCAAAGCAGGGAAGATAGTCGAGCCAGGTGATCTGGGCGCCCGCGTCGAAACGGACGCGCACCGCCACGAGCCACAGCAACCCCAGCACGAGAGAGGCGGTGATCAGCACGTGGCGTGAGGCCTCACGGAGGTCGGCCTCGAGCTCCTCGATCTCTCTGCTACCACGATCGGCGACTTGACTTGGGTCCATGTTAGCCCTACTTTGGTTGCAGCGCTCAGCCTTGCGATCCGGAAGTGCCACGCGGGACGGCGTATTGGGCCTTTCGAGACGGGAATGGGCCCCCTCCAGGTGCTCGCCATCATACGGTAGAGTCCCTAATCATCTGCTATTGTAGCATATCTGAGCACTGGGGAGCGTACCGATCAGCTCGCGGTTGGCTGTCGGTGTGAGGAACGTTGCTGCGTCCGTCCACAAGCGCAAGTTGACACGGGGCGCCGATTCCCTAGAATAGAGAGGCGTTTGGCGGCAGCGAGGCTGTAGTCGAGTCGCATGGGCCGCTAGCTCAATTGGCAGAGCAACTGACTCTTAATCAGTCGGTTCCAGGTTCGACTCCTGGGCGGCTCACAGGGAGCAAAGCTGACGGCGTTCTGTGCACGTGGGCTTGGGCGCCTGTATGGCTTATTGGGTCCTAGCCACACGCTGATCATTCACGCGGCAGGGCCGGCACCCTGGCTAGGAATGGGGAAGTGTCGGAACTGGCAGACGAGCGTGACTTAGGATCACGTGGAGCAATCCGTGAGAGTTCAAATCTCTCCTTCCCCACCTGTGCGGGCGGAAGTGGCTCAGTGGTAGAGCATCTCCTTGCCAAGGAGAGGGTCGCGGGTTCGACTCCCGTCTTCCGCTCTGGGTCCGAACCCGGCGCTGTGCGCTGGGTCTCAAGGCTGGTTCACGGGCTCAGCCCGGGAGCCAGCGTTTTGGTGTGCCTATCCGCCTAATGCTAAGGAGCTGACGTTGAAGGTCTCTACAGAGCCCATCGCTGCCCGTGAAGTCGAACTCACCATCGAGCCAGAGCCCGAGGTCGTTGAACGCGCCATGCGGCAAGCGGCGCGTAGGCTAAGCCGCGTGCGTCCCGTGGCCGGCTACCGGCCCGGTAGGGCGCCTTACGTGATGGTCGAGCGTATGTTTGGCCGGGATACGATTCTGAACGAGGCATTGCGTTACCTGGGGCCCGACCTCTACGAGAAGGCTTTGGCTGAGGCGGAGCTAGAGCCCTACGCTCAGGGACAACTCGACGTCGAGTCGGAGGATCCGCTGATACTAAAGGCCAGCGTGCCTTTGCGACCTACCGTCACTCTAGGTGACGTGGATGCGCTCTCGATTACGCCTGAGCCCGAGGCTGTGGTTTCCGAGGAGCAGATTGCTGAGGAGCTTGCCCGGCTGCAACGTGCCAATGCTGAGCTCAAGCCTATAGAGCGTCCGGCCGAGATGGGCGACGTGGTCCAGGCTACCATCCTTGGCACCGAGGGTGAGGAGACGGTAGTCGATCGGCGTGATGTCCAGCTCATACTGGATGAGGATACGCCGCCACCAGGCTTTGTGGAGGCCGTCACCGGGATGAGCGCTGGTGAAACGCGCGAGTTTACACTGACCTATCCCGATGACTATGAGGAGGAGCGTCTGGCTGGCAAGGCGGTCCAGTTCAGCGTCAGCGTGGCTCAGGTGTACGAGATGCTCGAGCCCGAGCTCGATGATGACCTGGCACAGACGGTGGGCGATTACGAGACGATAGACGAGCTACGTGAGGCCATAGCCGAGAATCTGCGCCGCCGCTTGGCGGGTGAGGCTCGTCAGCGTGAAGCCGATGCTGCGTTGGAAGCGCTGGTGGAGGCCGCCGAGGTCGCGTACCCAGCGGTCGCCTTGGACGAAGAAATCCAGGCCGAGCTTCAGCGATTCGAGTCACGCTTGGCCCAGTCAGGACTCAACCTGAGCACCTACCTGAACCTGTCGGGTCAGACGATGGAGCAGCTCATGGAGGAAGTCCGGCCCGTGGCCGAGCGTCGGCTGACGCAGCGATTGGTGCTGAGCGAGTATGCCCGCGCCCAGTCGCTGTCGCTGAGCAACGAGGAACTGCAACGCGGTGTCCTTAGCATGGCGGCGAGCTACGGCGAACGCGCCCAAGAGGTTCTGGAGCAGTTTAGCGATCAGCGGAACCTGCTGCCGATCTACGGTGACCTACTGACGCAAAAGGCATTGCGGCACCTGGTGGCCAAGCTCACGGGACGTCCGTGGGAAGAAGATACCGAAGACGAGTCGGCAGATGAAAAGCCTGAGGACGAGACCTCGAGCGAGGAGCCAACCGCACAGCAGCAAGATGCGGAGCCCGTGGCGGATGTGGCGGTTGACGCCGATAGCGACCAAGCGTCTGGGCCAGATGGCGGGACAGTGCCAGAGGAGGATCTATGAGCCTCAATCAGCTTATCCCGATGGTGGTAGAGTCGACGGGCAGGGCCGAGCGGGCGTACGACATCTACTCGCTGTTGCTCAAGGAGCGCATCGTGTTTCTGGGGCAGGCGATAGATGACCACGCGGCCAACCTGGTCGTGGCGCAGATGCTCTACCTAGCACGCGAGGATTCTGAGCAAGAGATCCACCTCTATATTCATTCGCCTGGCGGCAGCGTGTACGCCGGGCTGGCCATCTATGATACGATGCAGATGGTGCAATGTCCTATCGAGACCATTGCCGTGGGTAGCACGGCTTCCATGGGCACGGTGCTACTCGCCGCCGGCTCGCCGGGTCGGCGCTTTGCATTGCCCAACGCCACCGTCCATATCCACCAGCCGTTGGGCGGTGCGCAGGGGCAGGCGTCGGATCTGCAGATTCAGGCGAAAGAGATCCTGCGGCTCAAGCGAAAGCTCAACGAAATCCTGGCCCGGCATACGGGGCAACCTTTGGAGCGCATCGAGCATGATACCGACCGCGACTTTTTTATGGATGCGGAGGCCGCTCGCGAGTATGGTGTGATCGACAAGGTGCTCACGCCAACACCCAAGGGTGAGGAAGAGGACAAGAAATGAGCGAGGAGGCCAAGACGCCGCGCTGTTCGTTCTGTGGACGGCCCGAGTACGCCGTGCAGCACTTGATCGCTGGCCCCGATGGGGTGCACATCTGCGATGACTGCGTTCGACTCTGCGAGCAGGTCTTGATGGCCGATCAAGGGCGCGAGGCCGACGATGAACCCATCTATGTGCCCCCGCCCCGAGAGCTCTACGCGGCCCTTGACGAGTACGTGGTGGGCCAGGATCGCGCCAAGAAGGTGCTTTCGGTGGCCGTCTACAATCACTATAAGCGGATCAGGGCTGGCATAGAGACCGACGATGACGTGGACGTGCAAAAAAGCAACATCCTTCTGATTGGCCCAACTGGATGCGGCAAGACATTGCTGGCGCAGACGTTGGCGCGCGTTTTGGACGTGCCATTCTGCATCAGCGACGCCACTGCTCTTACTGAAGCCGGCTATGTGGGCGAGGATGTGGAGAACATCCTCTTGCGCCTTATTCAGGCTGCGGACCTAGATCTGAAGCGAGCGTCGCGTGGGATCGTCTATATCGACGAGATCGACAAGATCGCCCGCAAGTCTGGCGGCAACTCGTCCATCACGCGGGATGTGTCGGGTGAGGGCGTCCAGCAGGCATTGCTCAAGATCCTGGAGGGGACGGTGGCCAACGTGCCGCCACAGGGCGGA
>CAZTMY010000252.1:0-3850 GCA_964614895.1 uncultured Anaerolineales bacterium | reverse complement strand
GCACAAGTTCGAGGCGCACTATACTGATAGCCTGGTGGGTCCGTTGCCGCAAGCCGCGGCAGCCTATCGCGACCGCAGCCCGGTCCGCCACGCTGAACGCATCGCCGATCCGGTAGCCATCTTTCAGGGCGAGGAGGACAAGGTGGTGCCACCCTCGCAGGCGGAGGCCATCGTCGAGGCGCTCAGGGAGCGCGACGTGCCTCATATCTACCGCACCTATGAAGGCGAGGGTCACGGCTGGCGCAAGCGCGAGACTATTACCAGTTTCTGGGGCGATGTGGAGCGTTTCCTGAGGAGCCATGTGCTGTATGCCTGAGCAGGCGCTTACCTGGCCACCGACCGTACGCCGACTGCATGAAGTGACTCTTGCCGACCTGGAGATCGTCGGCGGCAAGGCTGCGCGTTTGGGCGATGCCTATCGCCTGGGCTGTCCCGTGCCACCGGGTGTCGTGCTGACCACCGAGCTCTACCGACGCTTCATGCAACAAGGAGGTCTTGCCGGAGAGATCGCGTCTATCCTTTCCGCCATGCAACCGCGGGTTATGGCGCA
Source organism: uncultured Anaerolineales bacterium (assembly GCA_964614895.1). Taxonomy (GTDB): domain Bacteria; phylum Chloroflexota; class Anaerolineae; order UBA1429; family UBA1429; genus DAIRUQ01. Next base: position 3,300 of record CAZTMY010000252.1, on the reverse strand, counting down.
CTTTCAGGCCACCGAGTGGGTCATCCGATCGGCCTTTGCTGTGCGACCTGTTCCCGCCGAGGTGCGTGAGGCAGTGGCTCTGGCGTTGAGCGAACTGGGGGCCAAGGCGGTGGTCGTGCGCTCGTCGGCGCTTAACGAGGACAGCCCGCGGCAGAGCTTTGTCGGGCAGCACGAGACTCTCCTTGGCGTCGAGGATTTGGACGCCGCGATAGAGGCCGTCATGGCTTGCTGGCAATCCCTGTTCTCGGCGCGCGCCCTGGCCTATGCTGCACGCTTCAGGGTGGACTTGCTCAACTCGGCCATGGCGGTGTTGCTCCAGCCCGAGTTGCCCTTGGATGCCCAGGGGTCCCTGTTTACTGTGGACCCTATCACCGGCAATCCGGATGTGTTCCTGTTAGAGTGCCAGTGCGCGGGCCAGCCTGAGCTCTATCGGTTGGACCCTTATGGTGAGCAAGACGATGCTCCGCCGCACCACGTCACGCTCTGCCGCCTGGGCTTGCTGTTGGACGAACGCTATGAACAGTACCAGGCCATCGATTGGGCGCTGGTGGGCGATGCGGTGCAGGTGTTACGAGTGCGACCGTTGAGCCGGGTACCGGCATATCTGCCCGTCTCGCTGCGGCGAGGCCGCGACGATCGCAAGCCGCTAAGCTTGGTGCTCCCACCCAACACGTCGCCCCGAGAGGCTCAGCCCTACTCCTGGTATCATCGCAGTCGTAGCGGTGTTCTGACGGCGGCCTACTATCGCGAGCGGCTGAAGGGCTGGGGAGGTGAGCGGGGCAAGGTCCAATTCTATCTGCGGGGCTATCTCTACGAACGACCCCAGGAGGCGTCGCTGCCGGCGGGAGGCTCGCGACTGCCCACTGTCATTTGGCTGTTGCTGGCGGCGCGGCGGCTGTGGGCGGTACGCTCGCTAGATCGTTCCTTCCGCGCACTAGAGAGCGCTCGCAGGCCACAGCTTGAGGGCTGGGCCCAGCGCGACGTGGCTGCCCTGAGCAATCGCGCCTTGGCGAGCTACCTGCAAGAGCTGATGCGCTTGCACGAGCTCTATGCTGTAGAGCGCGGCCGATTGGATTACGCAGCGCAGGGGTTGTACAAAGTCTTCTCCCGGCTGCATCGTCAGTGGGTGGGAGATGAGGGCGTCCCGGAGCTGTTCAAAGTCACGGGTGATGCCATGGCTCGACGCGATGCCGCCGTGGCGCGGCTAGCGGCCAGATATCCAGCGCCCAGCCCTGCGCGCGAACGAGCAGTAGCCGACCTTTGGCGTCGCTACGGGCACTTGTTCCTGGGTGGCGATCCTCTTGGCGAGCAGCGCGACCTGGCCAAGTGGCGCGTGGACGAGGACGCCCTAGAGGAGGCGCTGCACCATCCTCCCGAGCCGAAAGCAAAGGATCCTCTAGAGCGGTCGTCCAGCGCTAAACAGATCCCTCGGCCACGGCGGTGGGTCTATGATTACGTGTTGCGGCTCGCCCAACGCTATGTGCCCTTGCGGGATGACAAGGATGAGCCAGTCCTCCGGTGCGGCTGGCTGGAGCACCAGGCAGTGTGCGAGATCGGGCGTCGCTTACAACAGGCTGGGGCCGTTCGCGATTCACAGGATGCCTTTTGCCTGCGCGATGGCGAGCTGCTGGACTGGCTCCTGGGCGAGCTAGAGACCCACCGCGTGGCTGAGGTGGTGCAGGAGCGCCGCGCTCTGCTGCGCCAGTGGCGACGTTACGCGCCACCCCTTACTCTTGGCTCAGAGGAGGCGGCATCCGCGCCCCAACCCGAGGGCGGTCTGGACGGGTCGCGGGTTATGCGAGGACGCGCCATCTCGCCGGGAATCACTCAAGGCCGTGTGTGTGTCGTGCAGTCTCTCTCTGAGGCGGTGCGCATCCGGCCGGGAGACGTCCTCTGCTCGCGCATGCCACTGTATGACCTGAGCCCATGGTTCGGCATGGCGGCGGCCGTGGTTACCGAGCGCGGTGGCCTACTGGATCATGCCGCTGTGCTGGTGCGCGAATATGGCGTGCCGGCGGTGTTCGGTGTGGCTGGCCTGCTCGATACGGTGGTGGACGGCGACATCCTCTGGGTGGACGGAGGGCGGGGCTTGGCGCAGCTCAGCCGCTACGAGGCCGAGCGGGAGCTGCTATGAGACGACAAAACGTAGGAGGCTTCTAATGGGGATGTATGGCGGCATCGAGGCGGGCGGGACCAAGATAGTCTGCGCGGTGGGGACGGGGCCGGATGACATCCACGCTGAGGAACGGTTCGCGACATCCGCGCCGGAGGAAACCATCCCGCGGGCCATCCGCTTTTTCCAGGAGCATGCTGGTGACGGTGAGCTAGAAGCGGTGGGCATCGCTGCCTTTGGCCCGGTGGATCCCGATCCGACCTCGCCCACCTGGGGCTATGTGACGACTACGCCCAAGCCGGGCTGGGCGCACACCGATTTCGCCGGCCAGATCAAACGGGCGCTGGGCGTGCCGGTGGGCTTTGATACTGACGTCAACGTGGCCGCCTTGGGAGAGCATCGTTGGGGCGCGGCGCGGGGGCTGCATACCTTCATCTACCTGACGGTGGGCACCGGCATAGGCGGCGGCGGCATGATCGAGGGGCGGCTGCTGCATGGCATGATGCATCCAGAGATGGGCCATATTCGCATCCCGCACGATCGCGAGCAAGATCCATATGAGGGCCAGTGCATCTACCACGGCGATTGCTTGGAGGGGTTGGCCTGCGGACCGGCCATCGAGGAGCGGTGGGGCCGGCGCGGCGAGCTGTTGCCTCCAGAGCATCCCGCTTGGGAGCTGGAGGCGCGTTACCTAGCGTTAGGCGTGGTCAACTATACCCTGACCCTGGCACCGCAGCGGGTCATCATGGGCGGCGGTATCATGAACCAAAAGCACCTGTTTCCCATGATCCGTGCGAACGTGCGGTCCCTTCTCAACGGGTATCTCCAGGTGCCAGAGGTGACGCGTGATCTGGAACGCTTTGTGGTGCCGCCCGAGTTGGGCGCGCGAGCGGGCGTACTGGGTGCCATCGCGCTGGCCGAGCGAGCGGCCCTGGGGCACCCATGAGCGCCGCCGCCTCGCGGGAGCAGCGTCGCCGCCGGCTCCGCCTGTGGTGGCAGGTCTGGCTGCCGCTGCTACTGAGCGCCGTCGCCTTGGCGGGCCTGAACTTGGTGCTCTACTGGAAGCTCAGGCCGGGGGGCTGATGAGCGCGCTACGGGAGGGTTGGCGGCGCGGGCGGACGTGGATCGCTTCACGCGGCCTCGGCTGGCTGGCGCATCCGCTGCTGGCCTTCCTGGCGACCCGGGCC
>CAZTMY010000251.1:0-3867 GCA_964614895.1 uncultured Anaerolineales bacterium | reverse complement strand
CGATGTCGGCGATATCGTGCCGCCGTCAGCGGTGGATCTCTGCAATGTGCGGCATTGTAGCCTCGTCGATAGCCGCATTGGCCACGTGGGCGCCTATGCACTCGAGTTGGAGGGCTATGACAACCGTGTCGTGGGCAACGAGATCTGGTCCACGGGGAGCGGGGGCATCATCACGCGCAACTTTCACGCGGCTCCCAACGACGTGTCGTACAACCATATCCATGACTGCGGGGTGGTCTATCCCAGCGCGGTGGGCATCAATATCGACGAGGGCGGGGGCTCGTTCTGCCATAACCTGATTCATGACGTGACCCAATCGGGCATCTATACGCGGCACTGGGCCACCGATCACCAGCCACGCGAGCGGCGGAACCAGGAGCAGCAGCTCATCATCGCCCACAACGAGATCCATGACCTGCTGTACACCATCAACGATGGGGCCGGGATCTTTGTGCGGGATGCGAACATCCTGATCGACAACAACCTCATCCACGACTGCTACTCGTATGGCGACCACACGCCGGGCTGGGGCATCTACTTGGGCTGCGAGACGCGCGATACGGTGGTCAGGAACAACGTGGTCTATCGCACCCGCGAGTCGGTCCACGTGTGGTTCGGCAACCGCCGCAATGTCCTGGAGAACAACATCCTGGTGGATGGGCTCAAGACGCAGGTTGGCTATGACAACCCACCGGACCGCGGTCATGAAGAGATCGTCTTTTGCCGCAATATTGTCTGCTACGGGGGGGATGCCAGCTTGTTCCGCGTGCAGGGCGAGCGCTCGCTGCCAGTCTGGTCCGATGCGAACGTCCTCTGGCAGAGTGACGGCAAAGAACTTGACATTGAGCAGCTAGATGACGTGCCCACGCTAGCCGAATGGCGGGAGTTGGGCTTGGATACCGGATCGGTCGTGGCCGATCCCTGCTTTGCCGATCCAGAGAACGACGATTACCGCGTGCTGCCACACTCGCCGGCATATGCGTTGGGCTTTCGCCCCATCGATCTGTCGCATGTTGGCTTGCGAGGCCGTGACAAATCGTGAGGCTACTGCATGACGTCAGATGAACGCAGGTTCCCCACCCATGGTGTGGTGACCTATCGCACCACGACCGCCGCGCTGCGTAGCGAGCAGATACTGACATCGGCTGGCTACGCAGTGCGGATCGTAGATGTACCTCGCAGTCTCGCCAGCGACTGCTGTCAGGGATTGCGTATCCTTTGGGCAGACCGAGAGGAGATCGCACAAGCGCTGGATGGGGCGGGCGTGCCCTACGTGGCCATCCTGGCATGGCCGGGGTAGGGCGTCACCGGGCGTGGCCGGAGAGATTCCTACGGATCGTTGCTTCGTGCCGATGCGTTATCGCCGCACCTTTAGTTCGCATGCGCCTGCAGCACGCATGGCCGAGACCGGCACGGCTATCATGGCGCGGGGCAGTGTTCGCCCCTTGATCGAGGCCCCACTACACGCGACGGTGTGACCCGAAACCCTAGCGTCATACCTGCGTAGAGATAGTAGTAGCAGCGGGTCCAGAAAGCAGGAGGTGCCATCGTGACGTACCGGGTGCATCAGTTCAGGTTGAGCATGACCAGGGATCAGCATCGCCTGGAGGAGTTCCTCAACCGACTTGATGGTGAGGTAGTCTCCATCATCCCCAACGTGACACCCTTTCCTGCAACGATCGTGGATTTCTTGCTCATCGTAGAGAAATTCACCGATCCCTTTGGGGACGACGAGCGCTAGAGCCGGGACAGCGCTAGCCCGAGAAGATCGCGGAGAGCCTTCCCAGGATCGCGCTGCCCCGGAGGTTTGCTGTCACCGGACGTACCAATCGTCCCGTGTCAGCGGGAGATGTGCATGGCCCTCAGCGTCTGGCTTGGCGAGGAGGGTCTGGTAGATGTTCAGCCTACCGCTCTCGAACCCATGTGCCGAACCTGACATGAACAGGCGCCACACCCGATAGGTGGGCTCGTCAACGAATTCGCGCGCCTGTTCTCGGCTCGCCTCTAGCCGGCTTACCCAATGGCGGAGGGTCAGGGCATAGTGCTCGCGCAGGCTCTCCACATCGCGCACCTCAAAACTGGCGTTCTCTGCGGCGTTGAGCGTGGCGTTGATGGGCACAAGTTCGCCGTCAGGGAACACGTACGTGTCCGAAAACGTGGGACCACGCTTGGGCGGGTTGGTCGCCCGGCTCGCGATGCCATGGTTGAGAAAGACCCCGCCTGGCCGCAACAGCGCGTAAGCTTGCCTGAAGTAGGCGGGCAGGTTGGCTGCGCCTACGTGCTCGAACATGCCGACGCTGACGAGGGCGTCATACGGCGTCTCGTTCGAGACCTCGCGATAGTCACGAACCAACACGCGGCAGCGCTCGGACAAGCCGGCCTGCGCGATCCGCTCGTTGGCGAGCCCAGCCTGGGGCTCGCTAAGCGTGATGCCGGTGGCGTCAACCCCGTAGTGCTCGGCCGCGTGAATCACCAGGCTCCCCCAGCCACAACCGATGTCCAGTAGGCGCTGACCGGGCTGCAAACGCAGCTTGCGACAGATATGGTCTAGCTTTTGCTGCTGCGCGCTGTCCAGATCATCGTCAGGGCTTTGGAAGTAGCCGCAGGAATAGACCATGCGTTGATCCAGCCACAACTCGTAAAAGTCGTTGGACACGTCATAGTGATAGGTGACCGCTTCACGGTCGCGCTTCACCGAGTGCCTTCTACCGCGCACGTCGGCAGGCCCGCGTTCGGTGTCGCGGCTGGAGGTCTGGGCGGGAAGGCGAAGCAGTTTGAGCGCAATGCCAAGCTTGTCGATCCAGCCTAGCTTATCAGACGTTAGCTGCTCTGCGAGGTCAAAGACGGACTCGATGTGTCCCTCGATATCGATGTCGTCGTATAGGTAGGCCTCGCCCAACGCTACCTCGGTGCCGGGAAGCAGCATGACGCGCAAGGCGCCGGGGTGTTTTAGGACCAGAGTCGCCTTGCGCGGCTCGTCATCGGGCCAGCGCGAGCCATCCCATAGACGCACGCTGACCGTCTCGTTGGCCCCGCTGAACAGCGCGTCGAGCACCTGGCGGGTGATCTGCTTGGCCGTGTCCGCTGTGGATTGCTTTGCTGAGACCATGTTCCCCTCCTGGATAGTGTGGATGTACCCTTGGCCAGACGCTCACTTTCTGGCCTTGCTAGGCCGATCTTGGTACGGGATGCCCGGGCGCGAGAGCTGACGCGCAGACGCGCAACGTATAGCGGCATCGACTATGATACTTTCCCTAGTCGAGCTATCCCCCAAAATACGCTACGTGCGCTGGGCAACGGTAGCGCTTGCCCTACGGCTCGGGGTAAGCGGAAATGAGAGCTATCTGCTCGTTCCCACGCTCCTTTCGGTATGTGCAGCGCGCCGAATGACAACGCCCTGGGATCCGGCAGTTCGCTGCCGGTGATCCGCTTCGGGTGCTCGAGGCGCAGGCCGCAACGCTAGCAATCTGGTAACGTTGCGCTATGGCCTCCCAAAGTCATTCACGGCACGCACGATAGCCGGGAAGCTCACCCTCCAGCGATCGGGGGGCGGATCCTCCGATACCTGGATCTGCAGCCTACCCGTGTGCCCTCCCTCTTCCAGAAGTTCGGTAGCTTGAGCGTAGATGGTGGCATCGTCTGCTAGATGCACTGATGAGGGAAAGTTCACCAGGATGCGCGTATCGGGCCAGCGGGCGACGACGTCGGCCACGCGCGTGTCATTGTCTGGCGGCGGCGCTAGCGAGTCGATGCCGTGGGGCGGCCACGCGTCCAGCATCGGCCAGAGCGCCCGCAGGTCGCCATCCATGTGGACGTACACCTTCACGTTCACGGCGGTCGGGTAGCCCGAGCGGGTGAACGAGCGGA
>CAZTMY010000250.1:0-3868 GCA_964614895.1 uncultured Anaerolineales bacterium | reverse complement strand
GCCGGCGGCGTCACGCTTGGCCGTCTTGCACGCTAAAAAGACATTCTGCCGATACGGCTCCAGCGCGGGGCCCAGGCGCTCCTCAGCGTTGCCATAGCTGGGCGCCACGTCAAAGTAGTTGATGCCGGCGTCCACGGCACGCGCTACCAACTTGGCGGACTCGGCTGGCGTCTCGTTCATCACTAGGATGCCGCCGAACCCCACCACGGAAAGCTCACAACCAGTGCGTCCTAGTACACGCCTATCCATTGTGCCCCCTCTATCAGCCTACCTATCCAGGAGATAATTGTATGCCAGAAGGGGCTGGAATTCAAAGCGGCGACGTCGCTGGCTTGCTCGGCGACGGCGCGCGAGTGGTTGGCGGTAAGCGGACGCTGGTGGGCGCGGAGAAAAGCATCCGCGTCATGGGCTAGATCGCCTGTGTGAGGTAGCTTTTCGTCGAGACGGGCCAGGATGGGATGCATGGGCACGCTCGATTCTGGACAAGGCGCGGCCCTCCCGCCGATAGACGCCGCGAGGGCTCGCGCGTGGACTGAACTAGGGCTTCCAGACTTTCCACACGTTGCCGGCTAGGTCGGGGCCGGGCTTGAGCGTGGTGGCTCCTGGTGTCCAACCAGAGGGCGTGACCTCGCCGGTCTCGCGGACGTGCTGGAAGGCTTTGATCTGCCGGAGCAGCTCTTGGGGGTTGCGGCCTACCTCGGGGGTGAGGACCTCCATCGCCCTGACCTGGAAATCGGGGTCGATGATAAAGCGACCGCGGATATCGACGCCAGCGGCCTCGTCATAGACGCCATAGATAGCGCCGATCTTGCCTCCAGCATCAGAGAGCATGGGGAACGGCACCCCGCCGTCCACCATCTTGCTGAGCTCTTGCTCCTGCCAGATCTTGTGCACAAAGCGGCTGTCCGTGCTCAGGGAGAGCACCTCGACACCCAGCGATTGCAACTCGGGGTAGAGGGCGGCGACCGCCGCCAGTTCGGTCGGTCAAACAAAGGTGAAATCGCCTGGATAGAAGCAGAGCACCAGCCATTTGCCCTTGTAGTCGGAGAGCTTGACCGGCTTGAATCCCTCGCCGGCGACATAGGCGTTGGCCTCGAAATCGATGGCCTCGTGACCGACGCGCGCTTGCATGCTACGCACCTCCTGTGATGAGCTGGCCCCCGTGGCAGGGGCGGCTGGTTCGGCAGTCGGGATAATGGGGCCACGAGCGGGTTTCACGCAACTGTCCTTCTCGGCCATGCGCATCTCCTTCCTGCGATCTGGCGAGAACAGGGGTCACACTGGCATCAGGAGTGAGTCCTTCGAAAGGTTACGTGTGTGCTAACCAAGTGTGATACATGAGCAAATTGCTCCATCTACCAGGAATAGCATAGAGTGGGTAAAAACGCTTGTCAAGGCCCAGCGGCTAGGGATTGCGTTCGACGAGGGCAATTTCGTCCGGCGTGGGGTCGTACAGGCGGCAAACCACTTGGTCTATGAGGGCGTCTGCTGGTCGGGCCTGGTGTCGTCGGGTACTTGCCTCGCTGGCGCGCATCCCGGTAAAGCGCTCCAGATCGTTTAGCAGCCGTTGGTCGGCTCCCCACAGCGTGTGAAAGAGATAATCCGTGTGGCCTGCACCGGGATAAAGGCTCAGCTCACATGGCGAGCCGGCGTCTTGGAGCGCTTGGCAGAAGGAGCGGCTCATCTCGTGGGGCACGGTTGTGTCCTCGGTGCCGTGGATGAGCAGTGTCGGCGGCAGGCCCGGGTGCACGTGCGTGATGGGCGAGGCCTGCTCATAGTTGCGCCAACCCCCGACCAATCCTGCAAAGAGCTCGTCAGTGCCCCATAGGCTGCGGCTGTAGGCGGCCTGCAAGGCCAGGTCGTAGATGCCACTCATCCCGATCAAGCCCGCCAGCTCGTCGGTTTGGTGACCATAGGCGGCCAACCAGCGCGCCTCGGTGAACACCAGCGCCGCTAGATGCCCCCCGGCCGAGTGCCCTGCCAAATAGATGCGCTCGGGATCGCCGTGATAGTCGGCGGCGTGCTCCAGCGTCCAGGCCACGGCCGCGGCGACCTCGTTGGCCATCTGGTCGTAGGTGGCGTCAGGGTACAGGGTATAGTTGGGGATCACTACCATATAGCCCTCGGGCACTAGCAGCGCCGCTACGGGAGTCATGTCCTCCTTGCTGTAGTGGGACCAGCTCCCGCCGTGCACAAACACGAGCACAGGCGCTGCGGAGGCGTCCTCGGGCCCATAGACATCCAGGGTGGTGGCCACGTTTGGGTGCGGCGCGATGTCGGTGGCCATAGCTGGATGCCGCCGAACATAGCGTCGGCCGATGATCTGCGACCGCAGGAGCTGCGCGTAGTAGAGGATGTCACCGCGCTTGACGATGGCGCCGGCGATTGCCAGGACCAGCCCCGAGGCCAGCAGCGCGATGTACCAACGACGACGGGTGGCGCGATGGGCCTCGCGGCGGCCCCTGGGGGCGCTAGCCATTGGAGGCCTCCAACCCTAGAGCGATTTGGAGCTGCCGCACAGTGAACCGGTCGCGGATATAGTGGGCGGCGCGCAACCCGGCGCGGATCTCATCGGGCGAGAGGCCTAGCTCGGCGGGGGTAGCCGGCGCGCCGGCGCGACGCAGGCGGTCGGCCAGCCAGGCGGGCTGGGGGACCTGGGCGATCACCTCCAACACGCGGTCCCATTGGGTGGCCAGGCGGTCGCGCAGCCTCTGCCAGCGGTCTGGCTCCAGAAAAGATGCGTGGCTGGCATAGACGTAATCGGCCACGTCACCGTAAAAGGCCTCGATCTCGGCGCGCTGGTCATCCGGCGTGGGGATAGGCGTGGCCTCCAGGGCGGCGCGGACGTCCTCTTGGGAGAGGTCGCGCAGTTGGGCGTAGGCCTTGGCGATGAGCACGGCCCCCACGCCCACCGATGCCCCGTGCAGCAGCGGCGTGCGTTCCTGCTGGAGGCGTTGGCTCTCCCAAAAGTGGGCTAGGTGGTGCTCGGAACCGGAGGCCGGCCGCGAGTTTCCCATGCGCACCATGGCATGGCCCGAGACGATGAGCCCGCGAAGGAGGGCCTCGATGGCGGCGGGATCATTGCGGCCGACGGCGTCGGCGCTATTGGCAAGATCGGGCAGCAGGGCTCGGTTGTCGGCGGCAATATCGGGGCGGTAGGGCTCGTCCCACAGGAACCCCGCCAGCTCCCAATCCACAAGGCAGGTGTACTTGCCGAGCAGGTCGCCATAGCCCGAGGCCGTTAGCCGATGGGGCGCCTGGGTCAGTGTGGGCAGGTCGGCCAATATGGCCAGGGCCGTGTGGCAGTCGGCGGTCCGTTTGAGGCGGCGCATGATCAGGGGCGCGTTGCGCGAGGCATAGGCGTCGACCGAGGCGGCTGTGGGCAGTGACAGGAAGGAGCAGCCGGTGCGGTGGCTCACAAAGCGAGTGAGATCGGTGATGGTGCCCGAACCCACAGCGAGGTAGACGGGCCGCCCCTCTTCGGGCGAGCCGGCCTGCCAGAGGAGATGGGCGATTTGCTCCTCGTCAGGCAAGACCTCGCCGGTGGCCCCCGGCTGGAGGACGATGGGCTGCACAGCATACCCGCACTCTCGAAGGGCTTGGTGCACGCGCTCTCCCAAGGCGCGCCAGGTGTGCTCATCTGCCACAAGCTGGTAGCTGGTGGGGCCATAGGCGTCGGCCCAGGCCAAGAGCTCGCCAATGGCGTCGGGCCCGATGTAGGTGGGGATGCTACTGGGCATTGGCATGGTCTCCTGCAGAGGCGCGGCGCACCGCGCCCAGTATACGAATGGGGCGTGCTCAGTTCAAGGCGATTCTTTCAGGACGTTCTTCGATGTCAATGCCCAAGAGGCTTTTCGACACTCGGCGC
>CAZTMY010000249.1:0-3905 GCA_964614895.1 uncultured Anaerolineales bacterium | reverse complement strand
CTTCTTCTAGCAGAGGGGCGGAATCGCCCCGGTAGCGTACACGGAGCAGATCGCGCCGCCAGACAATCGCCGGCGCCTGCCATCCCGCCAGTTGTCGCCGGCTCGTCTCTAGCCCCTCTGCGCCCTCTCGGCGCGTCTCCGGGTGTGCCCCGGACCATCGCTGCAAAAACAAGGCATGAGCCTCCGTGCCGACGGGCTGTACTTCCTCCCGAAGCAGGTGTAGCGTCCGCCGGTGCAAGCGCTCCAGGACCTTACGATCACAAAGTTCATCGCCGCTTGCCCCGGGCGTGATCCGCCCCGTCACCAGCAAGCCCTGCGCGACCAGGTCCTTCGCGAGCGCATCGGCATCTCGTCGCGGCACCAAATAGCGCTCGCAAAACGCTGCCAGATCAAAGGGTCCATGAGTGCGCGCAAAGACTCGCAGCAGCGCCTCGCGGGCATTCCCTGGTGGCCTTGCCGGACCTGCTACCCTCCTGGCTTGCGGCGAAAGCCGCACTGGCTCGGCATCCAATCCGTCGCGGTACCGCCCATAGTCCTCCAAAGCCACCCAAAGGCGCCGCGCTCCTTCATCCGTATGCACCATGACGGGAACAACCCGTTCGTCACGAGCCAAGTCCTGCAACCAGGCCTCGTAAGGGCCAACCACGCGAGCCGCTATCTCCCCATCCGTCAGGTCACCCAAGTCACGGAGTAGAAGGACCAGCTCTTCAGGAGTGCGTGGGCCGAGGCTCCTATCGGCTCGTCGGAGCCGAGCTACCACATCGTCAACAGCCTCGGGGCGGAGCAGATCTGCCAGCGCCTCGTCAGCTAGGAGATCGGCCAGCACCTGGCGATTCACCATCAAGGCCCGCATCTGTCGCTCGGCGCGGGGCAGGTCGTCCTCATAGATGCCCACAGCCGCGAAATCATGAAGCAACGCGGCCGAGACGGGCGAGGGCACCACCGTCTCGGTTACAATCACGCGGATTTCCCCTTGCTGGATGGCTTTCAACACGGCGAGCATGGTGTCAAGATCGAGCACGTCATGCAGGCAGTCCCGGTAAGTCTCGGCCACCAGGGCAAAGTCAGAGTAGCCCGAGACCGCTGCCAAGAGGTCCTTGGCTCGCAGGCGCTGGAGCCAGAACGGCGTGCGGCGGCCACCTCGGCGACCGGGCAACAAGAGCGCGCGAGCGGCGTTCATTCGGAACTGAGCGCCAAACAAGGCCGTCCCGGGTAACTCTGCCAGCAAGCGCTCGCGTGCTTCCTGCGGACCGAGACGACGTACCAGATCGGCCGGCAACTCACCCTGGCCAGCCGGCAGCCGAAATAGGATGCCATCGTCATTAACCTGGCACTCGAGCGCTAGACCCAGTCGCTCGCGCATGGCGCTCGACAGCGCCATAGCCCAAGCCCGGTTCACGCGGGAGCCAAAGCAACTGTGCACGACCAAGCGCCCATCTCCCAAGGCATCATCAAACGCCTCCACCACGACGGTCCGATCGGATGAGATGGCGCCCAGCACGTCCAACTGCTGCCGCACGTAGAGGATAGCATTGCAGGCCGACGCCTCATCCAGCGCGCAGTCCTTCCTGAGCCACTGGATCACGGCATTGGCCTCTCGTGGCCACGGGCCACCGGCATCGTCTGGCAAAGGAGGAAGCTCTGCCACACGTTCCGCAAGGTCGCGCCGGAAACGCCCCAGCCGGAGACCGGCATAGTAGCTACGGTGTGGCAGCTCGCCCCGCCAGAACGGCATGCGGGGCATGCTTCCCGTCGCCGGCACCACGGTGACGCGGTCATCATCAATCGCGATGGCCCGCCAGGTAGCGCTGCCCAGCGTAAAAACGTCGCCCACATGCGTTTCGTAGACAAACTCCTCGTCCAACGTGCCCAGGTTGGTCTCGCCGTCAGCCATCACGACGCGGAACTGGCCACGATCCGGGATGGTCCCCGCATTGATCGTAGCCAGCATTCGGGAGCCCGGCAGCCCATGAATAACCCCCTGCACCCGATCCCAACCCACGCGCGGCTTGAGCTGCTCCAGCCTTGCTCCCTCGTACGCGCCGGAGAGCATCGACAACACACCCCGATAGGCACGGCGTGACAACTGTCGGTAGGGGTAGGCCTGACGCACCAACCGATAGACCGCGTCCTCGTTCAGATCCTCCATGGCGGCCATCGATACCACGTGCTGCGCTAGCACATCGAGACAATTCCGGGGACAGAACTGTGGCTCGATATCCGCCGTGAGCATGCCCCGAGCCACCGCGGCGAGGTCGAGCAAGTCCTCTCGGTGGGCCCCGTACCACCGTCCCACACATGTCTGGCCGACGAGGTGCCCGGACCGCCCCACCCGCTGTAGCCCGCTAGCAACACTACGAGGCGACTGGAGCTGCACCACGCAATCCACCGAGCCCACGTCGATGCCCAGCTCCAGTGAGCTGGTCGCTACTAGGGCCGGAAGGGCCCCTTCCTTAAGCTGGCGCTCCAGACGATGGCGTACGTCACGCGAGACACTACCGTGATGCGCCCGGAAAGGTCCCTGTCCCTCCCCGGTCCCGAACATGCCCGCGCCCTTGACAACACCATCGGCCATGAGGGCCTCCGACGAGCCCGGTGGCCTCTCCTCGTCGCGCTCGTATGCCAGTTGAGCGTTCAAGCGGTCCGCAGCTCGCTCGGCCGCGCGGCGGCTGTTGGCGAAAACCAGCGTAGTGCGGTGACGCAGGATGTCTTCCAGTACCCGCGGCACCAGTGCCGGCCAGATCGAGCCGCCAGGCAACCGTCGCAGATCCTCGACAGGCGTGATCACGCGAAGGTCCAACGGCTTGGCGATGCCAGCATCCACCACGCGCACCGGACGGTCCACAAGTGCCCCACCCTCCCAAACCTGCCCGCCCAGGAAGTGTGCCACCTCCTCAAGCGGGCGCTGCGTGGCAGAGAGGCCGATACGCTGCAACGCCGATGACGTCATAGCGTCCAGCCGCTCAAGGCTGAGAGCGAGATGCACGCCCCGTTTGTTGCTGAACAGCGTGTGGATCTCGTCCACTATGACGCTGCGAACAGTGTGCAGCATCTCTGACGCGCGAGGTGAGGTAAGCAGGAGGTACAGCGATTCGGGCGTCGTAACCAGGATGTGAGGCGGATGTGTGATCATTCGCCGCCGCGCTGATTGCGGCGTGTCGCCCGTGCGCACCGCCGTGCGGATGGCGGGAATCGGCTGGCCCAACGCCTTGGCGCGGCGGCGAATGGCGGCCAAAGGCTCACGCAGGTTACGGTGGATATCGTTATTCAGCGCCTTCAGCGGGGAGATATACAGAATCTGGACGCCCTGTAGCTCTGGCTCGCGCCCCAAGCGTTCGGCTAGCTCGCTGATGCCCCAAAGGAAGGCCGCCAGCGTCTTGCCTGAACCCGTAGGCGCCAGGATCAGCACATGCTCGCCCTGCTGGATAGCGGGCCAGCCCATCCGCTGAGCGGCCGTGGCCGCCGCGAATCTCTCGGAGAACCATGCCGCCACCGCAGGATGGAAACCACGCATCGAGACGCCTGCGCCCATAGGACCAAATCGCTCCACGAAGAGTGTGTGAGATGCCTCACCTATGCTATAATGCCTATTGGTGATTGACAACTAACCAAAGGAGCCAAACCGTGCAAGGCAAGAGCGCAATCCTGCGCAACATCGGAATCGCCATCCTGGTAGTGATAGTCCTCGTCGTGCTCTTCTCCAGCTATGCCATCGTGGATCCCGGCCATCGAGGCGTGGTGGTGATGCTCGGACGAGTGGAAGACACGGTCCTAGGCGAAGGCTTCCACCTCATCCTACCGCCCGTCGTTCGCCAAGTCACCCAGATTGACGTTCGCACGAAAAAGATCGAGATCTCCGCTGAGGCCGCCTCCATGGATCTGCAGGTCCTGCAGGTGCGCGGCAT
>CAZTMY010000248.1:0-3914 GCA_964614895.1 uncultured Anaerolineales bacterium | reverse complement strand
AGCCGCCCAAATATCTAGAGAACTCTAAGCACGTTTATCCAAACGGGCCAAAACTATGGTGCAATGCCCGCAGTCGGGTTTGGCATGGTTGCTTTCCTCCTCGAATCCCGGGGCAGCCAACCGGGCCTCTTCTGCTTGCTCATTAACTCTGCCAGGTGCCTTGGCCCTAGAGCTCCACCACCATGTCATGGTTGAAGCGACGTTTGCTGCCAGCGCCGGTCCAGAAGCTGCGCACCTGTTTGAATCCCAACTTCTGATACAAACGCCTGGCGCGCGGGTTCTCGTCCAACACGCCACCCATGAGGATCACATGCGAGAGTCCTAGTGTGCGCGCGCACGCTAGTACGTGTTCGCCCATCACGCTGCCCAAGCCTTGGCCTTGGTAAGCATCGGCGACCACCGGCGCGAGGCAGGCCGTGGTATCCCAGGGAACGGTTGCGCCATAGCGCTTTCGGTCATTAGGCCAGATCTCGCGTGAGAGGATCATGTAGGCGATCATCTCGGCCTCAGGTGTGCCCTCACCTAGCACGGCCACAAATCGGACTGTACGTTCATCCCCAACGGCAGCACAGAGCTTGGCGGCGGTTTCGCGGTTAAAAGGGTGCGGACCGTACATGCTACGCGTTTGCTCCGAGAGCCCACAGAAGAGATCACCCAGTAGGTGCACGTCGCCCTCTCCCAGGGGTCGCAGAACCACTTTGCGGCCATCGCGGAGACGCACTGTCGTCGATAGCGCAGCGTTGCCCATGCCAAGCTCCTCCTCTACGATATTCTAGCGCACGCTGACTTGCCAACCAAGTTGACCCGGATTGCACAATGAGACTAGAGTAGGCGAACGATCGCACGCGCACAAGGAGGGTTGGCATCATGTCGCAGGCTCTGGCCATCGACGGAGGTACCCCCGTTCGACGCAGGCCTTACCCACAGTGGCCGGTGTGGGACGAACGCGAAGTGGAGGCAGTATCCGATGTGGTCACGTCGGGCCAATGGTGGGCGCCGCCAGGTACACAGGTCAAGGCATTCGAGCGCGAGTTCGCCCAGGCCCACGACGCGGCCCACGCCATTGCTGTGGCCAATGGCAGCATCGCGCTGGAGGTAGCCCTGCGAGCAGCGGGCATCGACTGGGGCGACGAGGTTATCACCAGCCCCTATACTTTCATTGCTACTGCCAATACCCCGTTGCTGGTAGGGGCCATACCACGTTTCGCTGACATCCTGCCTAATACGTGGAATCTCGACCCTGACGCCATCGAGCCGCTCATCACACCACGTACCAAGGCGATCCTCCCCGTGCATCTGGGAGGCGAACCTGCTGACATGGACGCCATCAACGAGATCGCCAAACGGTACGGGCTCCTGGTCATCGAGGACGCTGCCCAAGCTCACGGGGCGCGATGGAAAGACCATAGCGTTGGCGCCATTGGCGATATGGGTACCTTTAGCTTCCAGGCCAGCAAAAACGTGACCGCAGGCGAAGGCGGCATCGTCCTCACCAACGACGATACCTGGCACGAGCGATGCTGGTCGGTACACAATGTGGGTCGTTCGCGATCCGGGGGTTGGTACGAGCATGTCGTGTTGGCCAGCAACTACCGCCTGTCCGAGTGGCCAGCCGCCATCCTTCGCGTGCAGCTCAGCCGTCTTGAGGAGCAAGCTAGCCTCCGATCGGCGCGAGCCGAGACGCTCAGGGCCGCTCTAGCGGAAGTGGACGGCCTGGATCCACTCCCTGGAGATAGCCGCGTTGGCCGCAACGCCTACCACATCTTCAAGATGTGGTACAAACCCGATGCCTTTGGCAACAAGCCGCCGGGCGCGTTCGCAGAGGCGATGCGAGCGGAAGGCATTCCTATCAGTGTCGGCTATGGCGAGCCGCTGCATCGTATGCGCGTCATTGTGGAGCGTTCGCGCTATGTGGCAATGCAACTGGACCTGCCCGAGCCGGAACAGCCCGCCTGCCCCGTGACCGAGGATGCTTGCCAGAGGGGCCTGTGGCTGATGCAGAACGTCTTGCTAGCCGAGGAGGAGGACATGCAAGATATCGCTCGCGCAGCTATCAAGATCCAGCGGGTATGGCGATCTTGACGCGGCCTCTCGCCGCGCCTAGCATCTCGCTATGTGAGTTATCGCCAGTACATCATCGATCAACACGCTTCAGGGAGGAAACATGCCGGATAACGTTCGAGTCGCAATTATCGGCGTAGGCAACTGCGCCGCCGCTTTGGTGCAAGGTGTCCAGTTCTATCGGGATACGCCCGACGACCAGTTCATCCCTGGGCTGATGCACCCTCGGCTTGGCAGCTATCACGTCGGCGACATCGAGTTCACCGCAGCTTTCGATATCGACTCGGACAAGGTAGGCAAGGACCTATCGGAGGCCATCTGGGCCGGGCCCAACAATACCATCAAGTTCGCCGAGGTGCCGCACATGGGCGTGCCAGTGTATCGCGGCATGACCCACGACGGCATCGCCAAATACTTGAGCCAACGTATCACCAAGGCACCTGGGCCCACCGACAACATCATCCAAATCCTAAAGGACACGGGCACGGACGTGGTGGTCAACTTTCTGCCCGTAGGTTCCGAGATGGCCACCAAGTGGTACGTGCAGCAGATCCTCGATGCCGGTTGCGGCATGGTAAACTGCATCCCCGTGTTCATCGCCCGCGAGACTTATTGGCAGGAGCGCTTCCGCGAACGCGGCCTACCCATCATCGGCGATGACATCAAGAGCCAGGTAGGCGCCACTATCACGCACCGCGTCCTCACGCGGCTGTTCCAGAACCGTGGGGTTAGGCTGGACGATACGTACCAGCTCAACTTTGGCGGCAACATGGACTTTTTCAACATGCTTGAGCGCGAGCGCCTGGAATCGAAGAAGATCAGCAAGACGAACGCAGTTACCAGCCAGCTCGACTACAAGCTGGATCCTGACCACGTCCATGTTGGTCCTAGCGACTATGTGCCGTGGCTCACGGACCACAAGTACTGCTACATCCACATGAACGGCACCACGTTCGGAGAACTGCCACTCCGGCTCGAGCTCAAACTCGAGGTCTGGGATTCGCCCAACTCGGCGGGCGTGGTGATCGATGCGGTGCGCTGCTGCAAGATTGCCAAAGACCGCGGCATGGCTGGGGCCATCGTGCCCGCCTCGGCTTACTTTATGAAGTCGCCTCCCCAGCAGCTAGACGATGACCAAGCCCGACGCGACCTCGAGGCGTGGATCGCAGAAGACGTCTAGTCAGCTTGATGCTTGGCGGGCCGCCAGGGCAACGCGGCCCGCCTCTGCCGGGGAGGAGGAAGGGTGCAGCTCGCAGCGGAGCAGGTTCCGGCCATCGACGCGCGATACACCCGCCATCGGCACGGCGGCCAGCCCTTTGGGTTCGATGCCCCCATTAGCCTGGGCGCCTGGGAGCGTCGCGCAGCCTACCTTCGTGAGCACTTGCGCGCCGTGCTAGGCTTGGATGATAGGGTCACAGACTGCCCCCTCGATGCGCATCTCACCGTCTGCGGCCACGGCGAGGGTTATGTCGTGGAGCGCGTTTGGTTCCAAAGCAGGCCTGGATTCCTATGCACCGGCAATCTCTACCGACCGCCCGATCCCGTCGGCGCCATCCCGGCCATCCTGAACCCTCACGGGCACTGGGAGCGAGGGCGCCTGGAAGATGGCCCCCGGGGGAGCATCCGAGCGCGCTGCATCGCGTTTGCCAGGATGGGCATGGCTGCATTTGCCTACGACATGGTCGGCTACAACGACAGCCTCCAGGTCGGCAGCCATAGGTATGCATCGCTTAGGGCTGCCCTATGGGGCCTCAGCTCCATGGCGCTTCAGACCCAGAACAGTCTCCGGGCAGTGGACTTTTTACTGAGCTTGCCCTACGTCGATCCGACGCGCATAGGATGCACAGGCGCTT
>CAZTMY010000247.1:0-3923 GCA_964614895.1 uncultured Anaerolineales bacterium | reverse complement strand
AAACCAGCCTCTGCTGGCTTCGCGTGGCCGACCCCATGGGGCGGTGGCTCCTGGTAGGTCAGCTCCCCGAGCTCCATCGCGTGGGAGCGCCGGTAGGGCACTACCTCACTGAAGACCTAGACGCACTCACAGACCAAAGGCTTATCATCTTTCCCACCAGCTTGGCGCCCAGCGACGAGCAGCGCGCCGCCGTAGATCGGCTCAAGAGCGACGGCCGCGTGCTGGTCTTCCTCTGGTGCGATGGTCTCTACCGCAACGGCGACCTGGATCCCGGAGCCATGACGGACTATACGGGGATAGCAATGGCTCTGGACCACGCCCCCACGCGGCTCCGGATAGCGTTGGACGGAGAGCATCCGTGGATCGCAGGTCTGGCGGGCGCCACCTACGGCGTGGACGAGGACGTGGCGCCCGTAGCCTTTGCGCAAGATCCTGCGGCGACGATCCTGGGACACCTGCCCGACGGGCGGCCGGGGCTGGTGATCAAGGAGCACGCTAACTGGACGGCGGTCCACTCGGCTGCGCCACTGCTGCCGGCCGCGCTGCTGCGCCGTCTCGCAAAGCACGCCGGCGTGCATCTGTATGGTCCGGTGGGCGACGTGGTGTGGGCGAACCGCAGTATGCTGGCCATTTCGGGACACGAGGCCGGCGAGCGTGCTCTGCAGCTCCCCCGCGCCGCGATGGTTACGGATCTCTACAGCGGCGAGCGGGTTGCGTCGGAGGCGACTAGCTTCACAGTGACGTTGCCAGAAAAAAGCACGCGAGTCCTGCTGCTAGATAGCTAGGAGCGACCCGATGGCAGACGCCAGCAACGCCTATATGAAGGATCCATCTGGCCCCATCGAGCGCATGGCATGGGCCATGTTCACCATCGACGGCCAGCGCCATGGCTGGGACGACGCCGCCAAACGTGAGGTGGGCGTAGGCAAGGACATCTGCCTGAGGGGCCACGAGGTCACCGCTTGGCGCGAACGCAAGGGTCACCGGCTCTCCTTGGGTATGATCACCGGCGTATGGGATCCCCCGGTAAAGACCTTGGTCATTGGTAGCGGCGTGTACGGCCGAGTCAAGGTACCCAAGGTTGTGATCAAAGCCGTCCGGGATCGGGGCATAGCCGACGTGATCGTCGAGCCCACACCAAAAGCTTGCAAGACCTACAACGCCCTCCTCCAAGAGGGACGTGATGTGGCCTTGCTAGCGCACGGCACCTGCTAAAAGGGAGCATTCTCATGGCCTGGGATCAACCGCGGACGATCAAACTCTACCTGCACCCACCTCTTTGCCGCCGTCAGATCACCCTCTGGCCCGACCTGAAATTGGTGAGCAAGATGGTTGGCCCCGCCAAGGGCGTCGCCCCCGATGACCACGGCATCCGGTTTCTGTGCGGCGAGGGAGCCGAGCCGGTGAACTGGCTCGCGTCAGAGTGGAACGTCCGCGATGACGGGCTGCCTCTGCCAGAGCTACACGCTCGCTGGGGAGCGTTCGATCTGACGCTGGAAGCCTTTTGTGAGCATGCTTCCCAACCCACCACGTGGCTGCGACTGAGGGTCACCAACCGCAGCCTGGTACCGCAGCCCTTTGAGCTCGGCCTTATGGGGCGCACCGGCCTCGATGGGCTGCTCATCGGCATGCGCGGTGACTACTATGCCTCCTACCGTCCCGAGCTGGGCCACTGGGCCATGATCCCGAACACCTGGCACATGGAGAACGGCGGCCTGACCGACGGCGACCACCGCCTGGCCGTCGCGCCGCCCGAAGGTACAACCCTAGAGTGGATTGAGCGCAACCCGACCAACATCCATGCTCGCTCCTATGCGCGTTCCCGCTGCGAAGTGGAAGGTCATAGGACAGTCCACTGGCTTCTGACACTGGGCAGCAAGCCGAAAGTCACGCCTACCGAAAGAGCTTGGGGCCAAGCGCGCGACCGTGCTCTTGCAGCCTGGCGTCAAGACCTCTGTGAACTCGCCCTACGCCCCGATACCGACGACATCGAGATCCAGCGTGTCTTTGCCTCACTGGTCGTGCAATCGCTGCAGATGTTGGCCGTAGACGGCGATGGCCGCACGCGACCGCGTCAGGGCGCGCGTTGCGACGGCGTTTGGCCCGTGGAGGCCATCGAGTGGCTGCAAGCGCTCGATCGCATCGGCTTGGGAGCTTGGGCCGAGCGCGGCTATGGCTTCTTCAGAGATAGGCAGATAGGACCTGACGATCCCTCGGGCGACGCGGGCCGTTTCATCGGGATTGAGGCGCCCCACTGGACCAGCGAGACCGGCGGGCTGCTCGTAGGCCTGGGCTACCATTTGATCCGCGCTCGCGATCAGGCGCTGTTCCAGTCCTGGCGTGAGCCATTGCTGCGCGCCGTCGCCTGGATCCAAGCGCAGCGGGCACAGACCGACAGCAAAGTCGATCCCCTCGGCCGAGGGCTCTTCCCGGCCGGCATCGGCCACGATTGGCAGTGGGAGGGGCAGTACTGGTGCTTTACGGATGGATGGAGCTACATGGGGCTCTGCCAGGCAGCGGCGGCCCTGGAAGCCTACGAGGACCCCGCTGCCTCTGAGGTACGCCGTGCAGCTAACGCCTATGGCCAGGCCCTGCGCGACACGCTCCAGCTACTCTATGCGGGCCACGAGGAGGATGACCTCTTCTATGTGCCCAACGTCCTAGGCGTCCCAGAGCGCTACCCGCCCTACGGCCCCTACCACGGTGATGGCCCCATCGCACTGATCAGAGCGGGCATCATACCTGCCGAGAGCCGGCTCTTTGAGCAAGTGGAAGCCTACTTCCGCCACCAGGGTTGGATGCGCAACGGCCTGACAGCCCTCATGACCGATTCCCTCCTCACCCAGGGCTATTTTGCCGATCCCTGGGCGGGGCACACCTGGTACACCAGTTTCTCGGACTATCCCTGGTTCATGGCCTGGCTGGAGCGCGGCGAGCGCGACAAGGCCACCCAGACCCTCCAAGCGCAACTGCGATATGCTATGTCCAGCGAGTACTATATGCTCGAGCGATACGCCGACAATGACGATACGTTCTGCCCATGGCAGCCCAATGCCAGCGCCAACGGTCGCACCATCATGATGTTGCTGGAGTACTTTGGCGAGGCGCCCGCGTAGGGGCGCCTCACGGCCTCATGTTAGCGCCTCGCTGCTACTCGCAGCCGGCGGCCACCGCGACGCTGCGACCCAGCCTAGCCGATTCCTCCGCTGCCTGGATTACCGCAATCACGCGGCGCGCACTCTCGCCCGTCACTTCCAACGCCTCTCCAAGCAGCAAGTGATCAGCGATGTTTCGGTAGTAGGGCTCCGCGCCATAGCCCGGCAGTGTCACCTCCACCGTGCCTTCGTGGCGCACCCCGTTGGCTAGACTTGTTACTTTGAGAGGGCCACTCCATTCCACCTCGATGGCGCCCTTGGTTCCCAGAATGCGCCACTTGGGCCGGAGACTGGCTGCGATGGAGGATGTCACAAAGCTACCCGTGACGCCGTTCTCCCAGCGGATGATGATCTCGCCGTGATCCGCATTGGTGACGGCGTGCCACACCCGCTTCTGCAGATCACCCATGACCTGGGCTACCGGCGAGGGCACCAGGTTCAGCATCCAATCCACAAAGTGCGCACCCCAGTCATAGAGAATGCCACCGCTGACGACCTTGTCCGAGCGCCACCAGAAGCGCGGGTGGTTGTACCCGCCGATGCCAGCCTCGATATGAAACACCTCGCCGATCACGCCACGTGCAATGAGCTGCTGGATCGTTAAATAGTCCCCGTCCCAGCGCCGATTGTGAAAGACGCTCAGCATCAGGTCCCGCTCGTGCGCGGCCTCGACCAGCGCATTGGCCTCGTCCACCGTGATGCACATCGGCTTTTCCAGGATGACGTGCTTGCCCGCCTCAAGACATTTAAGCGCAAGGCGAGCGTGGA
>CAZTMY010000246.1:0-3952 GCA_964614895.1 uncultured Anaerolineales bacterium | reverse complement strand
ATACCGTCCTAGTAGCCGTGTCGGGCGGCAAAGACAGCATGACTCTGCTGGATCTGTTGCGTCGGCGCCTGAGTTCGGTCAAGGAACGCTACACCCTCGTCGCCGGACGAATGTTGCCAGACCGCCAGTGCGGGGCCAGTGTGCCCATGTCATGGCTCACGGACTACTGCCAGCAGCATGACATCCCCCTGGTCGCTGAACCGCTCGAGATCGCTGAGGAACTGGAAGAGACGGACGCCAGTCCATGCTTCCGCTGCTCGTGGCAGCGCCGCAAGGCCCTTTTCCAGATGGCGCAGCGCCTGGGCTGCAACAAGCTCGCCTTTGGACACCATGCCGATGACGTGGCTGAGACCACGTTACTGAACCTCTTCTATACAGCAACGTTCCGGCGGATGGAGCCACGTGTTGTCTTCTTCGATGGCATCCTCACGGTGATCCGACCGCTGGCGTACGTCGAGGAGCGCGACATCGTCCCCTACGTCAAGGCCTGGGGATTGCCCTTGCAGGGAGAACCTTGCCCCTTCGGAAAGACCTCACGACGCGCCCTGATGCGTAGGGTCCTGCGCCTAGTCGAAGAAGACTGCCCCAAGGCCAAGCGCGCTATGTACAGCGCCGTCGAGCGTAACGAGCTTGCGTTGCGCGACTTGAGGTCCGACTTGGGAGAATGCCGCAAGAGGCTCAGACAGTTAGCCCTGCCTGAAGGCACCGCCGAGAGGAAACAAGCGTGACGAGCTCAGGGGCGACAGGTGTCCGCTTGGACGAGAAGGCCGCAAAAGAGATCCGGGACGCCAAAGATCGCTCGACAGCATGCTCAACAGCTAGGCACCGCAGACATGCTGGTACCACTAGGCCCAGTGAAACTGGCCTCCGTGCCGCCTAAGCAGAACTTGCACCGTTACACGAAAGAGGGGCCCCCAAATGGGCGCCCCTCGCCGCAAGAGGCCGTCAGGCGCCGTATTGGGGGGTGCCCTGGTAAGCGCTTTCGCCCTTGAGATAGTGTGCACACTCACGCGTGTTCTGCTCGACAGCGATGGCCAAATAGACCGCCTCAGCATAAGCATATAGGAGCACGAACCCTACAAGCGACGAGATCAGGATGCCAAGGCCACTCAGGATGCCAGCTACGATTCCACCTCCACCGCCAATGAGCGGCGCGAGATTGCGTAGCTGGGACAAGCGCGCCATCGTGCCGGCGCTGAACACCCCCAAGATGACAGCACCCAGAGCCGACAGGATACCGCCGACCAGGGTAACCCAAGCCAGCACCTTGAACACTACCGAGACAATCCTCAGGGCACGGAACTTGTTCTCCATCCTGCCTCTCCTTGCTGGGACGCATGTCCCGCGTGCCGCCTAGCCATTGGGTCGATCATAACCAACTCTCAGAAAAGATTCAACCTCCAGAGCGCCAGCCTCCCCTACTCTAGCTCCCCTGCGTAGATACGCATCACTGTATCTAGGAAAGCCAGAGCGTCGTCACGCTTGCGCTGGAACGAGTTGCGCCCGATGATCGAGCCAAAGCCGCCGCCGTCTCTGATCCCACGGATCTCGCCATAGACGGCCTCGTCATCCTTGGCAGGACCACCTGAGAAGATAACGATCCGCTTCCCGTCAAAGGCGCTCTGCACCACATGGCGCACTCGCTCGGCGATCGTCGCGATGGGGACTTGGTATTGCTGGTAAGCCTTGGCAGCCGCCGGCAACGCCAGATGGTCAGAGGGCAGTTTGACCTTGATCATAGTCGCGCCCATCTGCGCGGCGATCTGGGCGGCATAGGCCACCACATCAATGGCGGTCTCGTCCGCTTTGCTGAGGTCGCCGCCACGCGGGTACGACCACACCACGACCACCAACCCCGCAGCTTTGGCCTCGCGCGTGAGCTCTCGCAGCTCCTCGTAGAGGAAACGTCGATCCTTGGTGCCTGGATAGATCGTGAATCCGATCCCAGCGCACCCTAGCCGCAGCGCGTCCGATACGCTGGCCGTAAGCGCAGGCATCGGGTCCTCTTCACCATAGAGCAGGTCGTGGCTGTTGGCTTTGAGGATCAACGGCAACCGCCAAGCATACTCCGCAGCACCCCGCTCTATGGAGCCGAGGGGCGCGGCGTGGGCATTACAGCCAGCATCGATGGCCAACTGGAAGTGATACAGCGGATCATAGCCCGCGGGATTCGGCGCAAAGCTCCTGCCCGGGCCGTGCTCAAAGCCCTGGTCCACTGGTAGAATCACCATCTTGCCCGTCCCACCCAGGCGGCCGTGGTTCAGGATGCGCGCCAGATTCGTGACCACCCCTGGGTTCTCGTTGCGATACCAACTCAGTATCTCGCGCACGCGATCAGACATGGTAACCTCCCTCGCTGCCGAGCGCCTTTGGTCAGCTAGCCCTATCTACTATACCGATTATGGCGGCCGGCATGCTACACGTCAAGCAGAGCTTGCTTTCGTGCTACATACGGCGGCCGATTCGCTTTCGCAATAGCAGAATGGTCACCACCAACAGAACGCCCAGACCAGCAGAGATGAGCAGCGTGACCACATCTAGCCCACGGGAGATGGACGAATCATCGATGTCGATGGCTAGTGTACGGCTGGGGCTGGGCAGCAACGTTGGCCGGCCGCTCGCCCCGCTCTCCCCTGTTTGCGTGCGACGTGGCGTAGGCGTCTCGGTTGGCGCACGTGTCGGCAACACGAGCGGCTGTGCCGTTGCGGTCTGCCTCAGCCAAAGGCAGTCGCTGAGAAGGGATCCCTCACTCTTGGCAAGATAAGGTACTTGATCGCTGCTCAGCGTGACTTGGCTCTCAATCCACGTGCCAATCTCAATCCAATCCGCGACCGTGGCTTGCAGCTCCAACTTGACCGCGTCTCCCGGCTCTAGGAGGTCCACGCGCCAGGTGACGGTTTCCTCGGTTAGGCCAAGCTCACCGCCCGGCGTAGAATCAGACAGCACCGCCTCTAGGCCCAGGGGAAGAGTCTGTGTCACGATGATGTTCGTCACCGAGATCATGCCCACATTGGAGATCCAGACACTGTACCGCTGCCGCCAACCCGAGCAAAGGGGATCATAGAGATCCGTCATGGTCAAATAGAGGTAGGGAGAGATGCCATCGTCCAGGGCGATGGTCGGCAAGGGCGTAGGGGTCTCTGTAGGCACGCGCGTCGGCGTGGGCGTCGCCGATGGGACCAGCGTAGGATAAGGCGTCGCCGTCCGCGGCGCATTGGCAACCTGGATACCGTCCGCGTAGACATCGCGATAGGCCAGAATGCCATCCCGACGCACAATGGCCCGCAGCCGCAGCCTGTAGAGGCCATCAGGGATGCGAGTCGTGTCCCACAAGGCCAGGCGCCCGTCAACCACCGTCTCTCGGCGCACCTCGCCAATGGCGATCCACTGCGTGGGACCCGCCCCGAGGCCAAAGCTGACCACGTAACCTTCCATCCCGGCAAGATCGGCCTCGCCCAAGATGGACACCAAACCACCCACAATCGCCCCGCTGGCAGGCGACTGGATAGCGAGCCTATCATCTGGTGTTTCCGCCGTCACAGACATCGGAGCAACTGCCAACAGGCTGAGGATGCAAAGCCCCAGAGTCATCCGCCGTAATGCCACGTTTCACCCTCTCTGCTTATCCACCATGAATTCAGCCCTACCACCAAGCGCTAGGGCTCTAGCGCCATCGAAAGCTCTATGTCTCGGTCCCAAGCTAGATGCCTGCCCCAAGAGCCATCCGGTTGCATGACCCAAGGGGAGCGCGGCGCCGTGACCATCCGCGGAACGCGGATGGTCACGGACAGCGACACATCACACATCCCAGGTTGCCGCTGAGCAACAAGATCATACTCGAAACCGGCATCCGCATCGAGCTGGGCCACATCATCGGGCAGATGGTAAGCCCAACGCACCGTCACCGTCTCCCCAGCCGGTACGAGCACCAATCCGCCAAAGACTGTCTTGC
>CAZTMY010000245.1:0-3963 GCA_964614895.1 uncultured Anaerolineales bacterium | reverse complement strand
CGACGAGATGATCACCAGGGCGACTGCGAACTCTCTCCATCGCTCTGTACTTATTGACAATCTAGGCATTGACGTTGGCTCAAAGGTCCTTGACATCGCTTGACAGGGCTGCCTCGCGCAACCAGCCCTCGATCTCTTCCTTACGCGGCAGGCGCCCCACGCTCACGACCTCGCCATTGACCACCAGTCCCGGCGTAGTCATGACGCCGAAGGCCATGATGTCGTCCAAATCCGTGACTTTGACGATAGTCGCCTCTACACCCACCGACTCGAGGGCCTCGTGCACCAGCTCGGTCAAGCGCTTGCACTTGGGGCAGCCCATACCCAGGATCTTGATCTCCATGCTGTCTGAAGTCCTCTTCTCTGGTCTAAACGTACCCGGCAACTATATAGCCCGCAGTTATTCGTAAACTTCAGCAGTCTGTACGCGGCGCTCCTGGCGAGCGCCCAGGCGCGCGAGAGCAACCATCAGCAGGCCGACGCCCACCAGCACTGCCGCCACCAACCACCATAGGCTGACGCCGTTCACCCAGGCGCCGTAGACCAAGCCCGCCAAGGCGCTGAACAGCGTCACCCACCCCACATAGACCCAGGTCTTGGCCTTGCCGATGATGCTGGTGGTGATCAGGATGCTCTGCAGGCTCAGCTCCGGATCGGCCATGAGATAGGCCAACAGGGGACCACGATGCATCCCCAAGCCCAGGAACATATTGGCGATGGGCACCTCTACCAGCGTGGGGAAATACATAAACACGCCAAACAGCACGCCCACCAGGTTGGCTAGGACAGTGTTGCGGCCGGCCAGAGCCTGGATCCACTCGGGGCGGATCAACACGCGGATGGCGCCCACAGCAAATACACCCATCACCAGCAACGGAAAGATCTGCTTCACAAAGCGCCAGGTCTCCCAGAGCCATTCTTGCATCTCGAACTGGTCGAAAAAGCGTTTGCCCACGTACCACAGCCCGGCTATGCTGAGCAGCACCCCAAAGAACTTGCCGGTGAACGACACCCGCAACCCCCCGGACGTGGGCGCCATGCCCAGCGCCGCCACAGCCAGCGTCAGGACGATGAGCCCCAGGGCCATCCAAGTCCAGCGGTTAAAGCCCTCGTCCACCCGGTTCAGCCCCAGCCAGGCCGAGCCGCCGATCAGCAACAGCAACGCTATCAGGCCCAAGCCCTGAACGGTAACGCCCTCCTCGCCGCGCGACGCGTCGTAAGGCACCCAGCGATGCAACGTGGCCTGCAACCGCTCGACGCCCCCCATAGGGATGAGCAGCTCGCCATAGGAGCGGGTCAGCAGGCCCACCTGCAGCGTGCCCGCCAGGAGCAGGGCCAACATCAACGCCAGAAACACCCACACCGCTGGTCGCACGCGGCCCTGCCCGGCAAACGCGTTGTCGCTTCTCTCAGCGCGGGCCTGGTCGTCGCGGCGATAGATCAGCGCCATGATCAGACCGATACCGATGCCGAACAGCACTGCCAACACCAGCCGCGCTACGGCGATATCCATCCCGATCGCCACGCCCGTGTAGGCCAATGCCAGGATGTTGATGGCCGGCCCCACAAATAGAAAGGTGATCGCCGGCCCCAGCCCCGCGCCCTTTTTGTAGATGCCGGCAAACAGCGGCATGATGGTGCAGGAGCAGACTGCCAGGACGAACCCGCCCAGCGCCGCTGCTGGATAGGAGATCCATTTGGGGGCGTTGCGCCCCAGGTAGCGCGTCACCGACTCGCGCGGCACCAGCGCCGACAAGCCCCCCGCGATGAAAAAGGCCGGCAGGAGGCACAAGAGCACGTGGGCTGCCAGGTAAGAAGCCAAGCTGCTGGCTCCCGAGCGCAACAGGGTCACGATCCATTCCAATACAGGCACGACAAGCTCCCTCTAGTCTCCATGCATTCCTTAGTATATATAATATTTCGCATGTTCACGGACAAAAAAAGAGGCGCGAGAGGGGGGACATCATCCCTCGCCCTGACATCGCGGGCACGGGCAGTTGGCCACGGGGCCTTTGGAAACCGGCGGGAATATGAGCTCACCGTCGCTCAGCTCGCGCGCTAGGGCTTTGGCCCGTTCGAGCAGATCGGCCAACTCCTTGTCCGCCAGACGGTAGTAGACCAGCGTGCCGTCACGGCGGTCAGTCACCAGCCCGGCCTCGCGTAGGATCGCCAGCTGCTGCGAGACATAGGGCTGCCGTTGACCCAACACGGCGGTCAGGTGACAGACGCAAGCCTCCTGACACGCCAGGATATCCAGGATCCACAGCCGCGCCGGGTGCGCCAGCGCTCGGAACAGTTGCCCTTGAGCCCTGTAGCCAGTGGCTGGTTTCACCATGCATGTCCGTCTCTGAATATTCCAATATGTGCATGCTATCCCAAAACACGCCAAATATCAAGTCGTCGTCTGTTCCCCGCTGCGGTCACGCGCGCACGCCCGGAGGCATGCTCTGGAGCGTTCATCATCCCAAGCCCGTGGCCGCCCGTACCACGCTCCCGACCTAGCGGGCACTCACGCCGCGCAGGTAGGGAGAGGATTGCGGCATAAGCCGCCAAGCACACATAGCAGAATGCCCTCTGCTCCCCATACCACTAGGGGTAGTGCCATGAGTGCTGAGAGCATACTACAGGTAGTGATGAGCGGGCGACGCGATTTGAACGCGCGACAATCTGCTTGGAAGGCAGAGGCTCTGCCAACTGAGCTACGCCCGCAAGTCGGGGTGAGAGGACTTGAACCTCCGACTTCAGCGTCCCAAACGCTGCGCGCTACCAGGCTGCGCCACACCCCGCCACGCCAAAGTATAGTCAAGGTGTCAGGTAGCGTCAAAGCCTAACCCAGCACGCTACGCGCCCCAGAATCGCGCCAACCACTGCGTCGCCCCATGCACCCACAGTTCCACATCGGGCCCTACTACCTGTAACACCGCATACGTCGCCAAGGCAAGCAGTAGTGTCACAATGAACCATTCCAGCAACTGGTTACCAAGCTTCCGTTCGGCCACGTCTAGCTCCCGAAACCGTTACCTTCCCTCACCTGCATGTCGATCATAGCTACGAGAGTCGTCAAGGTCAAAGCTACATCGCGCAGCTATCTGTTCACGCCACTCACATGGTTGACAAGGCTCTGACAGAGGTTACTATCACCGTAGTGAGATTCGTGGTGGCGCGTGGGCGCCCTATAGGAGGATGAGTGACATGGCTCTGAAGGTTGGTTTGGTCGGCATGGGAGGCATCGGGAACCAGCACGCTCGCTGCCACAAGCAGGACGATCTCTCCGAGCTAGTTGCCGTGTGCGACGTCATCAAGGCGCGCGCAGACAAGGCTGCGGAAGAGTACGGGGTCAAAGCGTACTATAGCCTGGATGAGATGCTCGATGCCGAGCCCGATCTAGAAGTGATTGACGTGACGACAGGTGGTTATGAGAACGGTAGCTGGCACTTTGAGCCAACCATGCAGGCGCTCGAGGCCGGCAAACACGTGCTGTGCGAAAAGCCGCTGTCCAACAGTATCGAAGAAGCCCGCGAGATGGTAGCTGCGGCCAATGAGCTCGATCTCTACCTCGGCTGCAATCTGAACCACTACTTCACACCGCCGGCCGATCGGGCTCAGAAGTACATGCAGGATGGCGAGATCGGCGAGGTTGTCTATTGCTTGCACAAGATGGGCTTCCCCGGCGGCGAAGAGAGCTACAAGCCCTCAACAGCGCCTCGGTCCTATGGCTTTCCCTACTTTCACATGAAGGCGTTCCTCGCGCATCCCTTCAGCCTGATGAGGCACTTTTGCGGAGACATCACACACGTGCAGGCCTTTGTAACCCAGCCTAGCTTCCGCAAGCGCGCCGGCGATGTTATGCTGTCGATCAACAGCATCCATGTGCGCTTTGCTAGCGGCGCTGTGGGCTATCTGCTCAGCCAGCGCGGCGATGCCACCTTTGGCTTGGGCGGCTGGTGGAGCTTTGAGCTGGCC
>CAZTMY010000244.1:0-4014 GCA_964614895.1 uncultured Anaerolineales bacterium | reverse complement strand
GCAAGGCCTCGACCACATGCCCATCAACGCGGAACCCCTTGCTGATCTCGCGTACCTCAATAGGCGCTCCAGTGGGCTGTTCCATCTAGTCAGTTACTAGGAACGCATTGGTGAATGCCTTGTCGGCATCCACTGGTGCATCGAGTAGATCGTGCTCCTCCATAAAGGCCGTGAACCGGCGCCACACCTCTGGATCCTGCACGCCCCAACTCGGTGCGTCATCTTGATATCGCGGACTCAGCCAGCGCTGGCTAGCTCGGACAAGCTCCGGATCGCTCTCGGACGAATGCGCAAGCAGGATCTCTGCCGCCTCGTCCGGATGCTCGGCCGCATACTCATAGCCGCGCCGGGTGGCCCTGAGAAAAGCCCGCGTCAGCTCTCCCTTCTCATCCAGAGTCCGCTCCCCCGCAATGATCACGGGCGTGTAGTAATCGGGTACACAGCTTCCGTATAAGGGTATCGTTGCGAGCTTGACCCCCTTGAGCGTTGCCTGTACACCATCCCACCCCATAAAGATCCAAGCTAGATCGACGCGTCCCGCTAATAGTGCTGGGAACGCATCGAACCCCACGTCAACGAATTCCAGGGTGTCGACGTCAGCGCCGTCACATGCCATCAGCGCCTTGAGAATTGGCCGCTCGATAGGCAAGCCGTACGAAGCGTAACGAAGCCCCTCAAAGTCTGCCGCCGAGGACACACCTGAATCTGCCAGCGCGGCAAATGCGGACGTGTTATGCTGGATGATAGCGGCGATGGATACCACAGGTATCCCCGTAGCACGCGCGATGGTTAGCTCCTCTTGGAAGCTCACGCCGAACTCAGCGTTGCCCGCACCTACCTGCTTGAGAGCCGCGGAAGGATCGGAAGGGATCTCGATGGTGAGATCGATGCCTTCCTCCTCATACCAACCTTTGTCCAGCGCAACATAGAAACCGGTGTGGTTCGTGTTTGGCACCCAGTCGAGCGAAAGCGTAGCGGGCGTCAGGCCAGACGCCTTGTGGCAGCCAGCTAACACAACCACTAGCAGGATCGTCAACCCTACCGTCACCATTAACCTCTTCATGCACAATCCTCCGCTCTCTTGCATCGCGCTAACCCAGCTCTTCCCACTGCTCTGGTCGCACAGCATAGTACCAACGTAGCGCCAGCCGCTCGGCCACTTGCACGCACGCAAACAACGCCCAGCTTAGTAACGCCACGACTAGAATACTCGCGAACACCCAATCCGTGCGGAAGGCGTTGGTGGCTCGTAGCATGAACACACCCAATCCCCTGCTAGCACCCACCCACTCGCCGATGATGGCACCAACAACGCTGTAGGTGATAGCGATCTTGATCCCAGAGAAGAGCCCAGGCATGGCTCCCGGCCACCGCACCTTGATGAACACCTGTTTCGGGCTGGCGCCCATGGTCCGCACGAGCGCGATCAGGTCCGGATCGGCCGACCGCAGGCCATCTGCGGTGCTGACAACGATAGGGAAGAAGCATACCAACCCGACGACCAACACCTTGGGCCATATCCCATACCCGAACCAGATGATCAGCAGCGGGGCGATGGCAATGATCGGCACCGTCTGTGATGCCACCATCAATGGGTAGAGGGCGCGACGTATCAGCGGCGAGCTATCCAAGGCAAGCGCCAACCCGATCCCGGTGGCCAAGGCGAACGTAAAGCCCAGCAACGTCTCCAGCCCTGTTTGCAGTATGTGATCGCCGATAAGAGCACGCGCCGCCCATCCAGCCCGCACGATGGCCGTCGGTGATGGTAGCAACCAGGGCTCAACGCCGCACAAGCGCACAGCTAGCTGCCACAAGACCAGCAATGCCAGGACAAGGGCCGCGGGCGGGCCATAACTCGCGACCGCGTCAAGGCGCTTCCGTCTGGCAGACACGCCTTCCGGCACGCTATGCGCCCCGGTCATGCGCTTTCCTCACCGAGATCCGGCAGCGGACAGGCATTGGAGATAGTGACTTGCATTACCGACGGACCCAGATCAGACACCGCCGCATAGCCCTCTTCCAGGGCATGCCATATCTCTTCCCGGTCGCCCCACGCCACCGTGCTCATGCTACCCATCTCGTATCGGAGGCCATGGTCATCGAGCGCCTGCACAAAGGCTGCGATTGCCGCAGGCGTATCCGTACCTCCAAGGCCATACACGCTGGCTTGCACGCTGATTGTCGTCATTTATCTACCCTCCCGATCAGCATAGCGGCTTGGGTGGGCCGCGTCAGCCGACCCCAGAACTCCACAAACGATAGGCAGCGAGGCGAACGGCCCTCTGGTGGCATGTGGACACAAGTAGTGCAACGAGGGGAACCATAACGGGCAAGTTGACCTAGTAGCTCGTCTCGCTGGTAAAAGTGGGCGATCGCAAACGGCGATGGCCCTTTGTCGGCCTCTCGAACGTAGGACGCGTGCCAGGGCGTTCCCGCCTGCAGCACCGCCACTACCAGCCGTCCACCAGGTTTGATAACGCGCCACATCTCGTCCAGAGCTCGGGTGGGCTCTCGCACAAACTCGAGCATCGTTACGGATAGCACCAGATCCCAACTAGCATCCGCATAGGGAAGCTCGCGTGCGTCTGCCAGATGCCAGCGCAGATCAGGATGGTTGCGGCGAGCGTGCGCGAGCATAGCCCGAGACGTATCGCACCCCGTGACAACAGCCCCCGCCGCGGCGAGCATGGCGCTAAAGTGACCTGTTCCACAGCCAACGTCCAAGGCCAGCTCGCCGCGGCTTGGCTGGGCTAGGCGCAGCAAAGCGGCCTGCTCCGCCTGGTCAGCCGCCCGACCTAGCGGTGTCACATACCAGGCATCGTACACATCGGCTATGGACAGATCCGCGAACGGGTTCTGCATCGTACACCCCTAGTCTCGAACCACGCGAGGCGTATGGGTCACCAGAAGCCGACCCAAGCCGACTTCTACCGTGGCCACACATTCGGTCAATACGTTGCTGACTCCTCTGGCAGCTCCAAAGAGAAGCGTCTCGCCGTGCAAGGCGTATCGAAGCCCTAGCGTCCGCACCCCGTGCACGTCCTGGCCGAATGGGATCAGTGAAACCAGATCTCCGGGCTGACCGCGTATCTCGGTCACACCATCCATCAGCCAAACAAAGGTCATGCCGTCATAGAGGCGGACATCTTTGCCATGCAGAGCGGGCATGGCTAAGAGACAAATGTTGGCTATGGCATGGTCCACGCGGCCGCCAAAGACACCTAGAATCGTGATTGTCTCTGAGCCCAGGGCGACGGCCTCCAGGAGCGCCAATTCCAGGTCAGTCTCGTCCTTCTCGCGTTGAGCGGTCACAAGCCTCCCCCCACGCTGCTCAACGCTTCTCCTGACCTCCCGGCTCACCGAATCCATGTCCCCTACCAGGACATCGGGGACAAGTCCGTGCCTAGCCAGCCAGTTGGCGCCGCCATCGGCCGCGATCAAAAGGTCGCCTCTCTGCACGATATCAAGAAGACGCTCGTCATGCCGATAATCACCGTTAGCTAGGACGCAAGCACTTACGTGGCGCTCAAGGCTCATCTAGGACCCTCCAGGAAACAAAACGCGCCGACTGGCTTCAACCAGCGGCGCCTGCAAGAACTCGATTCAGCGCTTCCCTACGCTGGCATTACCCAGGTCAGGTTCCAGGGGTCGATGACGCAAGCCATCCTCTCAGCCCAAAAACAGGCTCCCCCAGCGGCCTCTTCACTTGTTACATAGATATTGTAGGACTCCCACGGCTCGGGGTCAAGGATAAAAGTTCTACAGTTTTACGTCAAGAAATGTGGTATTAGCACGGCGCCGCAGCATAGCTGGGTGAGTGGTTGGTCATCAGCATTCGGAGCCCTGAGTGGCAAACACCAGGTGACGAGGGTTCCCCGCATTGACAGTATCTGTATGGCATTTCGACGGCATTTGCCGCGGTGCATCTGTGCTGTCTGGCGGGCGAGCTTCAAAAAACAGGGAAACGTCTCACAAAAGACGGGAGTGGATGGGAGTCGAACCCACCAGGGCCAC
>CAZTMY010000243.1:0-4017 GCA_964614895.1 uncultured Anaerolineales bacterium | reverse complement strand
CACGGGATGCAGCAGAAACTACCCCTGGCCGTCCTGCGGCAACCGGGCTAGGATGGCCGCGATCCTGTCGCGGCCATGCTGCCCATCCTTCTGGATGAGATCAGCACTGATCTCGTGCTCGCCAGTGATCCCGAGACTGGTAATGATCTACTGGCCAGATACACAGGTTTGACAGGCCCGCGTGCGGGACTACCATCGGATTCGGCGCGCGAGGTAACTCCTTTTCTGAAGAGACTGAAGGATGCGAACGATGGCAAACGCGTGGAACTCGCAGCGATCCCCGCTCAATCGCCCCCTCAAAGCAGCCATCCTGGCAGCGGGACAGGGGACCGAATCGCGCCACGGCGCGAATCTCGCTTTGGAGCAGCTAGGGAAT
Organism: uncultured Anaerolineales bacterium; assembly: GCA_964614895.1. GTDB lineage: Bacteria > Chloroflexota > Anaerolineae > UBA1429 > UBA1429 > DAIRUQ01. The sequence goes on along the minus strand of CAZTMY010000243.1, from coordinate 3,641 downwards.
CGAGTGGTCATCGACTATGTCCTAGATCTAGCGCGCCAGTTCTGCCCCCCAGAAGAGATTTATGTCGTCGTACCCCAGCGCCGCGGCGCCCTGCAGGAGCATCTCGGCCCTGATCTGAACTATGTGGTCCAGCGCGAACCACTGGGGACGGGACACGCCGTACTGATGATGCGGCGAGTGCTGCAGCACTATGAAGGGGATCTGCTAATCCTCTATGGGGACACGCCGCTGTTTCGGCCTGCTTCCATACGTGGGTTGGTGCTCCGACATCAGCTCACCAATGCCGACCTGACGCTGTTCACGGCGCAGACAGCACAGCACTTGCCGTACGGACGCATCGTGCGCGATGATGACGGAAATGTCCTTGACGTGGTAGAGGAAGCCAACGCGTCGGAGGATCAGCGACGCATCTGCGAGCTGAATCTGGGCGCGTACGTGGCGCGAGCTCGGCCTCTCTTGCAAGGACTGCAGCAGGTTACCCGAAACGTGCGGACGCGGCAGTATTTGCTGACAGATGTTGTGAGCGAGATGGTGCTCGCAGGGCGCCACGTCGAGACGTTTCGTAGCGGTGACCAGGATGAGGTCCGGGGGATCAATACGCCCGAGGACCTGGCGGCGGCCGAGTTGGTGCTGCAACAGCGTCTCTTTCGCCCCAGGCGTATCGAGGAGGAGAGCGTTATCCAGTTTGGGACGGGCGGATGGCGGGCAATCATCGGTGAGTCCTTCACCATGCAGAATGTCCGTCGCCTGGCTCAGACGCTAGCGAACACGCTCATCCGTGAGGGCCGCGATGAGCGTGGCGTCCTCATTGGGTACGATCACCGATTTCTGTCGGACGCTGCCGCGGAGGCGGCCTCGGAAGTTTTTGCAGGGAACAATATCCCCGTTGCGTTGCTGACCGAGCCAGCTCCTACGCCTCTCATCACCTACGCGACGGCAGAGCAGGGAGCGGCGTATGGCTTGGCCTTCACAGCCAGTCACAATCCACCAGAGTGGAACGGGCTCAAGGTGTTCCAGGGAGACGGCGCGTTGCTGCTTGATGAGCAGGTGCGAGCCATCGAGACCGAGGCCAACGCGCTGTCGCGAAACCTGGTGGTAACCCTAGAGTTACCGTTGGCCCTTGAGGCCGGCATCATCAGACGGTGCGACTATACCAACAAGTACGTGGACGCTGTCGAGGCCCAGGTGGATATGCAGGCGATACGCGATGCCGCCTTGCGTATCGCTGTCGATCCCATGTATGGGGTTGGGGAAGTCACGCTGAACATCGTGCTCACCGAGGCGCGCTGCCGTGTTGGCATCATCCATGGTCGGCGCGACCCGTTGTTTGGCGGTCGTTCGCCAGCACCGGACATAGAGGCACTCGGTCTTTTGATGCACACCGTCCGTGAGGGTGACTACCATCTTGGTCTCGCAACCGACGGCGATGCCGACCGCATCGCGGTGGTGGACGAAGCTGGGCGCTATGTCCCGGTGAACGATTTGCTGCTACTCCTCTACTGGTACTTGCATGAGGTGCGCGGCATGCGAGGTGGGGTCATTCGCAACCTTTCGACGACCCACATGCTAGACCGCATGGCTCAGCTATTCGGCGAGGAGGCCATTGAGGTGCCAGTGGGCTTCAAACACATCATCGTGGGGATGCAAGCCCATGATGCACTCCTTGGTGGTGAGAGCAGTGGTGGCCTAACCATCCGCGGGCACATCCTGGGCAAGGATGGCATCCTGGCGGCAGCGCTGATTGCCGAGATGCTGGCCAAGACGCGGCAACCCATCTCTGAGCTTCTGGAGCGAGTACACGGATTGGTCGGGAAACTCTACATGGCGGAGCAAAGCCTGCCAGCGACACCCGAGATGCGGGCCCAGCTGCCGCGTCGTTTGCAGGAGGTCTCCTTTGACACGCTCGCGGGATCTCGGGTGCAGTCGGTATCAAGACTAGACGGCACCAAGCTCCGGCTTGAGGGAGATCAGTGGGTATTGCTGCGTTTTTCAGGGACGGAGCCTCTCCTGCGTATTGTTGCCGAAAGCGATACCCCAGCCAAGGCGCGTGCGTTGATCGATCAACTACGCGAGCAGTTAGGCTTGTAGAGGGCAGCTAGCAGCCAATCTGCAGAATGGTGTGCTGGACTTGTGCTATCAAGTGGTGGTAGGGAGTAGATACACCGGCCGGTTTTCGCAAGCATGCCGAGTCGTGCACCAAGCAAGGGCAGGCCGACGGGTGCAGAGAAATCGTAAAGTTGAACCAGGGTTGCTCAATCTGGTCGTAGAGAGGCAAAGCAGGAGGAGACAGATACTCTTGCTGTTACGGAAGCGTCGGTTTCGCTGCAATGGGTGCGGCAAGGCGCTCCTCGCCATAAACGTGCTGGTAGATCCGATAGCCCTCGTAGATCAGCCGGACATATGCTTTCGGCTCGCTCGCGGGAATGGTCTCATAGAACAGATCATGATCGGCGATGGGCTTGCCATCCGTCCATCGCGTCACGTTGGTGGGACCGGCGTTGTAGCCCACCAACGCCGCGATCCAGTCATCGTCGAACATGGCCAACAGGCTGTCCAGGAACCAAACGCCTTGCATCACGCTCACTTGGGGTCGCGTCAATAGCTCACGCCGGAAAGGCTGCGGGCCGACCTGCTCCGCGATCCACTCGCCGGTAGAGGGCATCACCTGTGTCAGACCGGTAGCCCCGGCCCAAGATACCGCGTCGGCATTGAAGCGACTCTCCTGGCGTATCAGGGCCAGAAAGAGGAGCGGGGGCACCCGGGTTCCAGCACAGGCGTTCCAAACCATATCGGCATAGTAACTGGGGTATGCCAGCTCCCAAAGCTCTGGCGGCGCCTCTTGTCCGGCCTCCCTGGCGAGCCGCAGGAGCCGCTCCGCGGCGGCAATGACCTGATCGTACATGCCAAGCTCTTCCGCTCGTTGGGCCAACTCGACCAGAGCTGATGGCTGATCCTTGATCTCCACACGGACTAGATCGAGCGTCTCGCGGGCCCACGTGCGCCAGCCAGCGGCCCAGAGCAGCTCGGCCCGACGGACCAGCGGATGATCAGCCACATCGATAGCAGGGCTGCCTTCCGAGGGCTGCCACCAACCTTCTGCCCAAGCCCGCAAGGTTGCCCAACGAGCCGCGTCCAGCGGGACGGGGGGAGTCGCCGTACCGGCTTCATTGGCCTCCCTGCCATCACGCAACTCGTGTGCTCGAAGGCCATAGTAACCCCATGGCAGCGCCCTGCTTGCCGCATCCCAGGCCTCTCGAGCGGCATCCTCGTCACCGAGCCGATCCCGCGCTAGACCGAGCCATAGCTGCACCCTTGGCTTCTCCGAGGGAGGATCCGACTCGAGGGCGGCAGCCCAGCCTTCTGCCGCCTCCGCCCATGCTCCCATCGCATAGGCGGCCAGCGCGGCCCGGAATCGCGCCTCGGCCACGCGACTGTCAACGGAGTACTCTACGACCAGACGTTGGTAATACTCGCGCGCCAGCCCCCAGCGACCGCGCTGCGCCCAGGACACCGCAGCCCGCCACAGGGCCTCCGGAGCACGCACGTGATCAGGATAGAGGCGAACGAACTCGTGGTAGATACCCGCCGGATCGCCGCCCAGGGCCTCGGCCACAGCTGCCTTGGCCATCCAGGCGTCGCCC